>NZ_KV792495.1:1136-20617 GCF_001808215.1 Serratia sp. HMSC15F11 | reverse complement strand
GGTTTAAGGCTTACAACAAAAACGCGCAGCCCAGGGCTGCGCGTTTTGGCGATACCGACGTCAGTTACGCCGCGGCGGCCACCGACGTTTCAGCACGCTTCAGCAGGGCATAAGCCACGCCCGCCAGCAGGGTACCGGCAGCGATCGCCACCAGATACAGCAGCACCGGCGTGATTGCGCCCGGGATCAGCAGCACGAACAGCCCGCCGTGCGGCGCCATCAGTTTGGCACCGAACGCCATCGACAGCGCACCGGTCAGCGCCCCGCCGGCAATGCAGCAAGGCAGCACGCGCATCGGGTCGCGGGCGGCGAACGGGATCGCCCCTTCAGAGATAAAGCACAGGCCCAGCACCAGCGCCGCTTTGCCGCCTTCCCGTTCGGATTTCTCGAACTTGTGGCGCGCCAGCAGCGTCGCCAGCCCCATCGCCAGCGGAGGCACCATGCCGGCGGCCATGATCGCCGCCATCGGCGCATACACCGAGGAGCTGAGCAGCGCCACGCCAAAGGCGTAGGCCGCTTTGTTCACCGGGCCGCCCATGTCGGTACACATCATCGCGCCGAGAATCGCCCCCAGCAGCACCGCGTTGGCGGTGCCCAGCGACTGCAGCCAATGGGTCAGGCCTTCCATGATTTTCGCGACCGGCGTGCCGACCACGTAAATCATGATAAGACCGGTGATCAGGCTGGCCACCAGCGGAATGATCAAGATTGGCTTCAGCGCTTCCATGCTCTGCGGCAGGCGCAGCTTGCTGCTGATCGCCTTGGCGACGTAACCCGCCAGGAAACCGGCGATGATGCCGCCGAGGAACCCGGCGCCGGTGCTCACGGCCAGCATGCCGCCGATCAGGCCCGGCGTCAGGCCCGGGCGATCCGCGATGGAGAAGGCGATGAAACCGGCCAATACCGGCACCATCAGCGCAAAGGCGGAGCCGCCGCCAATCTGCATCAGCGCCGCCGCCAACGTGCCTTTGACTTCAAACGCCTTGATGCCGAACACGAACGACAGCGCGATGCACAGACCGCCGGCCACCACCATCGGCAGCATGTAGGACACGCCGGTCAGCAGGTGACGATACGGGCCGTTGCCCTCTTTCTTTTTACCCGCCGGCGCCGCACTACCGCGCTGCTGCGGCTGGAATACCTCGGCCTCGGCCAGCGCCTTGTCCAGTTCCTGGGCTGTTTTCTTCAGCGCCAGGCCGGTGGAAGTGCGGTACATCGGCTTACCGGCAAACTTCTCCAGATCCACTTCGATATCCGCCGCGACGATCACCAGATCCGCCGCCGCCACTTCTTCCGGGGTGATGGCGTTGCCGGCACCGACGGAGCCGCGCGTTTCCACCTTCACCCACCAGCCGCGTTTCTTCGCTTCGCTTTCAATGGCTTCGGCCGCCATAAAGGTGTGCGCCACGCCGGTTGGGCAAGCGGTGATCGCCACGATGCGTTTTTGCCCATCGGCTTTCACCGGCGCCGCCGCCTGCGGTGCCTGATAGGTTTCAGCTTCGGCCTTGGCGCGCGCCAGAAAAGCGTCCGGTTCACGCACCGCCTGCTCTACGTCGCCCACATACACCAATTTGCCGTTCAACCCGGCATCAGCAGGGGCTGACTGCCCCATCACCGCCACCAGTTCGGCGTCCTGCAGCGACTCGACCAGCGTCAGGCCGGTTTTGGCCGCGGCAGCCTCCAGCATGCGTTTCGCCAGGTGGCCACGGGCCTGCCCCAGCGAACTGTCTACCATCAGCAGCGTTTTCATTCTGCCTCCTGCTATTGATTGAAAGGTTTCAGATCGACGCGCGCCATCATCGCGGCCAACTGGGGACGATCGGTCACGCCGACGTTGCTCTGGCTGACCGCCAGCGCCGCTACCGCCGTGGCCAGACGCAGGGTGTGTTCACTGGATTCGCGCATCAGCAGGCCGTAAATCAGGCCGCCGACCATCGAATCGCCGGCGCCCACGGTGCTGACCACCTCACAGGACGGCGGTTTGGCGATCCAGGCGCCGGACGCGTTAACCCACAGCGCGCCTTCCGCGCCGAGGGAGATCACCACGTGGGCGATGCCCTGTTCGCGCAGCGCATGCGCGGCCTCGACCACGTCCGCCAGCGTCGGCAGCGGGCGGCCGGCCCAGATTTCCAGCTCGCGGCGGTTCGGTTTGACCAGCCACGGCGAAGCCTTCAGCCCGGCGACCAGCGCTTCGCGGCTGCTGTCGAAAATGATGCACGGGCACTTGGCGCGCAGCTGGGTCATCCAGTCGGTAAAGGCATCGGGATCGACGCCGGCCGGCAGGCTGCCGCTCACCGCCACCATGTCGAACTGGCCCAGCCAGCTCAGCGAGTCGCTGACGAAGCGATCCCAGTCCTGCGGCGTCACTTCAAAACCGGAGAAGTTGAAGTCGGTCACTTCACCGTCTTTTTCCGTCAGCTTGACGTTGATGCGGGTGCGGCCCGGCACCACCTGGAAGCGGTTGGCAATCCCCAGATCGCTGAACAGCAGCTGGAAACCGTCCTGATTGTCTTTGCCCAGGAAACCGCCGACGGTGACGTCGATGCCCAAATCCTTCAACACTTTGGCGACATTGATACCCTTACCGGCGGCGTGCAGACCGGCGGTTTTTACCCGGTTGACTTCCCCGCGCTCGATCTGCGGGCAGAAGCCCACCAGATCGTACGCCGGGTTCAAGGTGATCGTTGCTACTCTTCTGCTCATGCTGCGCCCTCGCCCAGTCCTTCATTAATCGCTTCGCCGATCGCCTTCAGCGCGGCTTCAGCATCTTCTCCATTGGCGGTAAAGCGCAGGTGATGCCCTTTCTTCACGCCCAGCGCCACCACCTTCATCAGGCTGCGCCCGTTGGCCGGCTTACCGCTGCCGTCCAGGTTGGTGACGGTGATGTCACTGTTGAAACTTTTGATCACGTTGACCAGCGCAGTGCCCGGCCGTGCGTGCAGGCCGTGCTCGTTGCGGATCACAAATTCGGCGCTCAGCACGCTGCTCTCCTCGGCCACTTCGCTGGTCAGCAGCGCCAGCACCCCGGCGGCATCCGCCTTCAGCAGGCGTTCAGCTTTGTTGGCCAGCAGCAGATCGCTGAGGTAGTTGAGCACCGCCAGCGGCTGCGCATCGGCGACCGACACCGTCAGCAGCAGCGCCACCGGCTCGCCGTCTTCCACGAAAGCCTGCGCCGGGCGGCTGACGGTGGCCGCGCTGGCCAGGTTGCCTTCGACGCTGTCGCTCAGCCAGATGCCCTGCCCCAGGTTCAGCGGCTTGCGGGTGATGGCATCGCTGACGAACTGCGCGTTGACCGCGCCGGCCTTTTGCAGCCGGCCGGCGTTCAGCGCCTGCAGCGTCATCAGGCTGTCGGCCGCGACGTCGAGCGCAATCAGCGAAACGTCGAACTGGAATTCGGCGCTCTGCTGTTCGCCCATCAGCAGGCTGCGCAGCTCTTCCGCGGAGGTGGTTTTCGCCAGCCGCTCCGCCACGCCGTCATCGCTCAGCACGTGCGTGAGCTGGCGCAGCAGCGCCAAATGCTCGTCGGAGCGGGCGGCGATACCGATCGCCACATAGGCGGTCTGGCCTTCGCCCCAGGCGATGCCCTGCGGGAACTGGAATACCTGCACGCCGGTTTTCAGCACCAGATCGCGGGTATCGGTGGTGCCGTGCGGAATGGCGATGCCGTTGCCCAGATAGGTGGACGTCTGCAGTTCGCGCTGCAGCATGCCGTCCACGTAACCGGCGCTGACGCAGCCGGCTTCGGTCAGGGCGGCGGCCACCTGGCGGATGGCCTCCTGCTTACCGTCGGCAGCGGCGCCCAGATGAATGTCTTGCGGTGACAACTGGAACATGATTCTCCTCTCCTGCTGAATTGAATCGTTTCAGCTTTATTGAGAAAAAGGAGCGTGACCCGCTCGCCACAAGCGGCCGGATAACGCTGAAACGTTTCAAGAAGTGTGTAAGCAGCGCAAGGTGAAAGCAAGCTTTCTCCCTTTTGCCATTGCAGATTTTTGAGCTTACGCACACTTTCGCCGGCGCATTGGTCAGCGCCGGGGCAAAATGACATACTGTGCTGAAACTTTGCTGACGGAGAAAAGCATGAACGTAGTGACGGGCGTCGGGGTGATCATCGTCAACCCGCAGGGCGAGATTTTGTTGGGCAAACGCTGCGGCCCGCACGCGCCCTTTTGGTCGATCCCCGGCGGGCATCTGGAGGCCGGTGAAGCCTTCGAGCAGTGCGCCCAGCGCGAAATCGCCGAAGAGACCGGGTTGCTCATCGACCCGCCGCGCTTCGTGGGCGTCAGCAACAATCTGCAAACCTGGCGCGCCGAAGGCAAACACACGGTGTCTGTTTGCCTGCAGGTGGATCATCCCGGCGGCAGCGCCGAGTTGAAAGAACCTGAAAAGTGCGCCGAGTGGCGCTGGTGCGCGCCGGACGCCCTGCCGGAGCCGCATTTCGAAGCCAGCCGCACCGCCATCCGCCTGTGGCTGAGCGGC
Source organism: Serratia sp. HMSC15F11 (assembly GCF_001808215.1). NCBI lineage: Bacteria > Pseudomonadati > Pseudomonadota > Gammaproteobacteria > Enterobacterales > Yersiniaceae > Serratia > Serratia sp. HMSC15F11. The sequence continues at coordinate 16,138 of NZ_KV792495.1, read as the reverse complement.
CAGGCCTATGTGCCCACGGCCTGACCCATCGCGAGCGCATGTTGCGCTCGCTTCCCCTGCCGCACTGCCTCACCGCTATATAAATTAGAATATAACGCTATTTTTTGCGATATATGCCCTTTTTTTGACTACGGATAACCCTATGGGGTTAACCCTCTTCTATTATTACCCCTGCAATCGACGTGGCATTCTGACCTCCGGTCGGCGGCCTTTTGGCAAGATTTTATTTTAAATTCATAATTATAAGCGGGTTTACCATGAGCAAAAAACTGACTGGCTTTGAAAAAAAGCGCCGGTGGGGATGGCTATGGCTTTTGCTGCTGGGGATTATCCTCGGCGCGGCGCTGTTGGCCGGGACCGCCACCGTCTTCCATAAAACCAGCGATACCGCCTTCTGCGTTTCCTGCCACACCATGCAACAACCGCTGGCCGAATATCAGGGCAGCGTCCACTTCCAAAACACCAAGGGTATCCGCGCCGAGTGCGCCGACTGCCACGTGCCGCACCAGCCGATCGATTACCTGTGGACCAAAATCCGCGCGGTGAAAGACATTTACGGTGAGATGGTCGGCACCATCGATACGCCGGAAAAATACGAAGCGCACAAGCTGGCGATGGCGCAGTCGGTCTGGAAAACGCTGAAAGAGAACGACTCGGCCACCTGCCGCTCCTGCCACAGCTACGACGCCATGGACATCACCGCCCAGCGCCCTGAGGCGCGCCTGCAGCACCCGGTGGCGATCAAACAGGGCGAGACCTGCATCGATTGCCATAAGGGCGTAGCCCACATCCTGCCGGATATGAGCGGCGAAACCCAGGCCGGCGCCGCCGAGCTGGCGAAGGCCGCGGCGCTGACCGCACCGGACGCCACCACCCTTTACACCATCGCCACCGAGCCGTTCTTCCTCGGCGCCAACGACAGCCATAACGCCGGCAACCTGATGCCGTCCACCGAAGTGCAGGTGGTGAAGCAGGAGGGCGACAAGGTGCTGGCCACCGTGAGCGGCTGGCAGCAGGACGGCGTCAGCGAAGTGTTCTACGCCGCGCAGGGCAAACGCATCCTCAGCGTGCTGCTGGGTGAAGACGCGCGCCAACAGCTGAAGACCGCCTCCACCCAGACCGATGCGGAAACCGGCCTGGTCTGGCATCAGGTTTCTCTGCAGGTGTGGCTGCCGCGTAAACAGTTGATTGACGATCAGCAAAAAATCTGGCGCTACGCCGCGGACATGATGTCGGCCAACTGCACCGGTTGCCACGGGCTGACCGCGCTCGATCGCTTCAACGCCAACCAATGGATCGGCGTCATCAAAGGCATGGCGCCGCGCACCTCGCTGACGCAGGAACAGCTGCGCGTGCTGACGCAATACGTACAAAAACACGCCAGCGACATGCCACCTGCCGCACCGGCCAAGCTTTAAGGGAGAAGCGCAATGAGCAACCAACAACCGTTAACAATGAGCCGCCGCCGCTTCCTGACCGGGGCCGCCGCGCTGGCCGCCGCCCCGCTGCTGGCAGGCTTATGGCCCAAAGCGGCGCTGGCGCAGGCCATCAGCGAAGCGCTGCCGCAGTTCATCGTCTTGCGTCAGGCGCAAAAAGGCATTCTGACCGGCGCCCACTGGGGCGCGTTCGAGGCCATCGTGCAAGACGGCAAGATGGTAGGCGTGCAGCCGGTGCAGGACGATCCGTATCCGAATGAGCTGATCACCATGGCGCCTTATCAGGTGCACGCCGAGAACCGCATCAAATACCCGATGGTGCGTAAAAGCTGGCTGGAGGGCGGCCCCGGCAGCCGCACCGAGCTGCGCGGCCGCGACGAGTGGGTGCGCGTCAGCTGGGACAAAGCGACCGAGCTGGTGTGCAATGAGATCGTTCGCCTGCAGAAAGATCACGGGCCGCAGTCGATCTACGCCGGTTCCTACGGCTGGAAAAGCGTCGGTATGCTGCACAACAGCCGCACGCTGCTGCAGCGCCTGATGAACCTGACCGGCGGTTTCCTCGGCTACGCCGGCGACTACTCCACCGGCGCGGCGCAGGTGATCATGTCGCACGTGGTCGGTTCGATGGAGGTCTACGAACAGCAGACCGCCTGGCCGAACGTGATCGAGAACAGCGAGCTGGTGATCCTGTGGGGTTGCAACCCGATGGTCACGCTGAAAAACAGCTGGAACGTGCCGGATCACGTCGGCCAGACCGGCTTCGAGGCGCTGAAGCAGAAAGGCACCCGGGTGATCAGCATCGATCCGGTGCACAGCGACAGCGCCAAGTTCGTCAATGCGCAATGGATCGCCCCGCGTCCTTATACCGACGGCGCCATGCTGATCGGCATCGCCCACACGCTGCTGACCGAGAAGCTGCATAACCCGGACTTCCTGAAAACCTACACCTTCGGCTTCGACAAGTTCCAGGCCTACCTGCTGGGCGAGAGCGACGGCGTGGCGAAAACCGCCGAATGGGCGGCCGACATCAGCGGCGTCGATGCCGACACGCTGCGCGGTCTGGCGCGCGAGATGGCGAAGCATCGCACCATGATCATGGGCGGCTGGGGCATTCAGCGCCAGCACCACGGCGAACAGCAGCACTGGCTGCTGGTGACGGTGGCGGCGATGCTCGGCCAGATCGGCCTGCCGGGCGGCGGCTTCGGCTTCAGCTATCACTATTCCTCCGGCGGCAGCCCGACCGCCAAGGGCGGCATCATCGCCGGCATCTCCGCCGGCAACGCGCCGAAGAACTCCCCGGCGCCGATCCCGGTGGCGCGCATCGCCGAATGCCTGAGCAATCCGGGCAAAACCATCGACTTCAACGGTGCCAAGGTCACTTACCCTGAGGTGAAAATGGTGTATGTGGCGGGCGGCAACACCTTCCACCAGCATCAGGACACCAATAACTTGGTCAAAGCCTGGCAGCGGCCGGACACCATCGTGGTCAACGAGCCTTACTGGACCGCCACCGCCAAGCATGCCGACATCGTGCTGCCGGCCACCACCAGCTACGAGCGCAACGATCTGGAAATGGGCGGCGACTATTCGCAGCTCTACGTGTTCCCGATGCATCAATGCGTGCCGCCGCAGCACGAGTCGCGCAGCGACTTCGACATCTTCTCGGCGATGGCGGCCAGGCTGGGCGTGCAGGAAGCCTTTACCGAGGGCAAGGACGAAACCCAGTGGCTGAAAGGCATGTACGACGACATGAAGAACCAGGCGCGCGCGGCCCGGGTGGCGCTGCCGCCGTTCGACATGTTCTGGCAATCCAACAACTACGTGCGCTTCCCGGTGCCGGAGGCCAACAAGCAGTGGGTGCGCTTCGCCGACTATCGCGACAACCCGCTGTTGAACCCGCTGGGCACGCCGTCGGGCAAGATCGAGATCTACTCCGACGCCATCGCCAAAATGCATTACGAGGATTGCCCCGGCATCCCGACCTGGATGCCGCCGCACGAGTGGTATCGCGGGCCGGAAGCGGCCAAGTATCCGCTGTCGCTCAATACCGCGCACCCGACCAACCGGCTGCACTCTCAGCTCGACAACACGCCGCTGCGCGAGAAATACGCGGTAGCGGATCGTGAAGCTATCCTGATCCATCCGCAGGACGCGCAGCCGCGCGGCATCAGCGGCGGCGATCTGGTGCGGGCGTTCAACGATCGCGGCCAGATCCTGGTGGGTGCGGTGGTCAGCGAAGACGTGCGACCGGGCGTGGTGCGCATCAGCGAAGGCGCCTGGTTCGATCCGGTCGATCCGGCGCAGCCCGGCTCGCTGTGCAAGAACGGCAACGTCAACTGCCTGACCTTCGACATCGGCTCTTCCAGCCTGGCGCAGGGCAACTGCGGGCAGATGGCGCAGCTGCAGATCGAGAAGTATCGGGGGCCGGTATTGAAAAATACCGCGCACGCGGTGCCGCAAGGCGCCTGATTTACCGGCAAGCAAGGGGGCGCAACGCGCCCCTTTTTTCTCGTCGCCGCGCGACATATCCGTTTACCCTTCGCCGAAAGGGAGCGGTTTGCGTTTCATTTCAACGGGCGTATGATGCGCGCGACCTTCCTTTTTCGACGAATTCTCAACCACCATGCCGACTTCATCCGCAGTAACGCGACGCACGCCCGATCTCACTTCGCTGGCCTTTTTGGCGGTGGCGTTTCTTACCGGCATCGCCGGCGCCCTGCAAACCCCGACGCTGAGCCTGTTTCTGGAAACCGAGGTCAAGGTACGGCCGGCGCTGGTCGGGCTGTTCTTTACCGGCAGCGCGGTGATCGGCATTCTGGTCAGCCAGTTTCTCGCCGGCCGTTCGGATAAACGAGGCGACCGCAAATCGCTGATCTTCCTCTGCTGCATGCTGGGTGCGCTGGGGTTCACGCTGTTCGCCTGGAACCGTGATTATTACCTGCTGCTGATCGTCGGCGTGGTGCTTACCAGCTTCGGCTCCACCGCCAACCCGCAGATGTTTGCGCTGGCGCGTGAGCATGCCGACCGTACCGGCCGCGAGGCGGTGATGTTCACCTCCATCATGCGCGCCCAGGTCTCCCTGGCCTGGGTCATTGGCCCGCCGATCGCCTTCGCGCTGGCGCTGGGCTTCGGCTTTAAGGCCATGTATCTGGCGGGCGCGGCGGCCTTTGTACTGTGCGGCCTGCTGGTGTGGAAACAGCTGCCCTCGATGCCGAAAACCGCGGCGACGAACGCGCCCCTGGCCGCACCGCGGCAGCACCGCCGCGATTCGCTGCTGCTGTTCGTCGCCTGCACCCTGATGTGGACCGCCAACAGCATGTACCTGATCAACATGCCGCTGTACGTGGTGCACGAGCTGCGGCTGCCGGAGCGGCTGGCCGGGATATTGATGGGCGCCGCCGCCGGGCTGGAGATCCCGATCATGCTGCTCGCCGGTCTGGCGGCGAAGCACTGCGGCAAACGCCGCCTGATGCGCGGGGCGGTGGTCGCCGGCGTGCTGTTCTACTGCGGCCTGCTGTTTATCACCGGCAGCTGGCAGCTCATCGCCCTGCAACTGCTGAATGCGGCGTTTATCGGCGTGCTGGCGGGGATCGGCATGCTCTACTTTCAGGATTTGATGCCCGGCCAGGCCGGGGCGGCCACCACGCTGTTCACCAACACCACCCGGGTGGGCTGGATCATCGCCGGCTCAATCGCCGGCGCGGTGGCGGAAATCTGGAACTACCATGCGGTGTTTTACGCCGCGCTGGCGATGACGGTGGGGGCCACGCTGTGCCTGTGGCGGTTGAAAGACGCTTAGGGCGCGGTGTCCGCTTCCAGCCTGGCGAGATAAATCAGCGCCTGATCGCGGTGATCGTGGCACATGTCGCGGCTCGGCTGCAGGCTGCCGCACACTTTCGGCCGCAGCGGCGAATGAAACAGGCCGCAGCGCAGCCGTTCATCCAGGTGAATGCAGCGGGTATTGGCGGGCTTGCCGTTCGGCATGCCGGGGATCGGGCTGGATATTGACGGCGCGATACAGCAGGCGCCGCAGTCGCTGCGACAGTCCATCAGCGCTACTCCTGGTGGGCTGGGGAAAAGAAGCGCGACAATAGCAGCCGCGCGCGGCTGCCGCCAGCAGAATCCCTGCGCCCCGGCGATCTTTACACTCATCGCCCTGCGCCGGCCGGCGTCATCCTATGGCGAATAAACGCCCAACACACCTTGATTTAAAGACAAAAACGCGTGAAACGTGCAATTACCCCGCTTTACATGCGCCATACACCCATGTACCATTGAGCTAGTACAAAAGAACCTCTTCCATCAGGAGCACGCATGTCTACGGACACCATCCAGAAGCTGGCCCGCCCTTCCGTCCTCGGCGGCGCGATGATCATTGCCGGAACCGCCGTTGGCGCCGGCATGTTTTCCATTCCGATCGTCACTTCCGGTGTCTGGTTCAGCGGCTCCGTCGCGCTGCTGGTGTATACCTGGGCCTGCATGTTGCTTTCCGGCCTGATGATCCTCGAAGCCACGCTGCACTATCCGAGCGGCGCCAGCTTCAATACCATGGTCAAGGACCTGCTGGGTAAAGGCTGGAACGCCGTGAACGGCCTGTCGGTGGCGTTCGTGCTGTACATCCTGACCTACGCCTATATCTCCGCCGGCGGCTCGATCATCGCCCACACGCTGGAGGGCATCGTCGGCGTCGGCCAGACCACCGCCGGCCTGGTGTTCGCGCTGGTCGTGGCGTTTATCGTCTGGCTCTCCACCCGCGCGGTCGATCGCCTGAGCACCATTCTGATCGGCGGTATGGTGATCACCTTCGTGATGTCGGTGGGTGACATGTTCACCCACGTGCAGCCTGCGGTGCTGTTCAACACCGGCGATGATCAGGCCAGCTATCTGCCTTACGCCCTGGCGGCGTTGCCTTACCTGCTGACCTCGTTCGGTTACCACGGCAACATTCCCGGGTTGGTGAAGTACTACCACAAGGACAGCGGCTCCGTGGTGCGCAGCCTGGTGTACGGCACCCTGCTGGCGCTGGCGATCTACATCCTGTGGCAGTATGTGATTCAGGGCAATATCGCGCGCGACGCCTTCAAGCAGGTGATCGCCGAGGGCGGCAATATCGGCAGCCTGCTCAAGCAAATGGGCAACGTCTCCAGCAGCCAGACCGTCAGCCAACTGCTGAACGCCTTCTCCTATATGGCGCTGGCCAGCTCGTTCCTCGGCGTGTCGCTGGGCCTGTTCGATTACCTGGCGGACTTCTGCAAGTTCAAGGACGACGCCGTCGGACGCAGCAAGACCGCGCTGGTGACCTTTGTGCCGCCGACCCTGGCCGCGCTGCTGTTCCCGAACGGTTTCCTGTACGCCATCGGCTTCGCCGGGCTGGCCGCCACCATTTGGGCAGTGATCGTGCCGGCGCTGATGGCGCGCGCCAGCCGCCGCCGCTATCCGCAGGCGGGATACCGCGCACCGGGCGGCAACGGCGTGGTCCTGTTCGTCATCCTGTTCGGGCTGATCAACGCCGCCGCGCATATTCTGTCGCTGTTCGGTCTGCTGCCGGTCTTCCACTAATCTCCGAAGGGAGAGCATCTGCTCTCCCTTTCCCGCACTGTTTTTACGCCGGGCTATTGCCTGAAATCAGCGGCGCGAGTACCTTGTCGCAACTTCTCTAATACTCTTCATTGCGGATGAATTGAAATGGCAAGAGCTAACGAAATTAAGCGCGGCATGGCGATCAGCTACAACGGCAAGCTGCTGCTGGTAAAAGATATCGACGTGCAGAGCCCGAGCGCCCGCGGCGCCAGCACCCTATACAAAATGCGCTTCTCCGACGTGCGCACCGGCCTGAAAGTGGAAGAACGCTTCAAGGGCGACGATATCCTGGACACCATTTCCCTGTCGCGCCGCAAGGTGAACTTCTCCTATATCGACGGCGAAGAATACGTGTTCATGGATGACGAAGACTACACGCCGTACATCTTCAAGAAAGACCAGATTGAAGATGAGCTGCTGTTCATTCCGGAAGGCGGCCTGCCGGGCATGCAGGTGCTGACGCTGGACGGCCAGGTGCTGGCGCTGGAGCTGCCGCAGACCGTGGATATGGAAATCGTCGAGACCGCACCGGGCATCAAAGGCGCTTCCGCCAGCGCCCGCAACAAACCGGCCACCATGGCAACCGGCCTGGTGATCCACGTGCCGGAATACCTCAGCGCAGGCGACAAGATTCGCATTCATATCGCCGAACGCCGCTACATGAGCCGCGCCGACTAGTCGACGCCAGCGGGGCCGAGTCCCGGCCCCGTTTCATTTTCCGCTACGGCAATTCCGGGAAAAAGCGCCGCTTGAGTGCCAGCTCGACGCCGCGCAGCTCCGCCAGCCCTTTCAACCGCCCGATGGCCGAATAGCCCGGATTGGTTTTCTTTTTCAAGTCGTCCAGCATCTGATGTCCATGATCGGGGCGCATCGGGATCGGCCGCCGATCGCCTGCCCGTTGCCGACGCAGCTCTTCGGTCAGGATCGCTTCGATCACCGCCACCATGTCCACATCGCCCTGCAGGTGCGCCCCTTCGTGGAAGCTTTTCGGGTTCTCCTCGCGGCAGGTGGCGCGCAGGTGGGTAAAGTGAATGCGATCGCCGAAGGTCTCAATCATCCGCACCAGATCGTTATCGGCGCGCACGCCGTATGAACCGGTGCATAGGGTGAAGCCGTTATAAATGCTGTCGACGGTCTGCTTCAGCCACTGCATGTCTTCAATCGTGGAGACGATGCGCGGCAGACCGAGGATCGGCCGCGGCGGATCGTCGGGGTGCACCGCCAGCCGGATGCCGGCCTCTTCCGCCACCGGCACGACAGCGCGCAGAAAGACCGCCATGTTTTCGCGCAGCCGCGCCTTGTCGATGCCGTCGTATTCCGCCAACCGGCGGCGGAACTGTTCCAGCGTGTAGCCCTCCTCCGCCCCCGGCAGCCCGGCGATGATGTTACCGGTCAGCCGATTTTTTTCTTCCTCGCTCATGGCGGCGAAACGGGCCGCCGCCTGGCTGCGTTCCTGCGGCGTATAGTCCGCCTCGGCGCCGGCGCGCTGCAGGATATGCAGCTCGAACGCGGCGAAGGCTATCTGATCGAAACGCAGCGCTTTGGAACCGTCCGGCAGCGGATAGGCCAGATCGGTGCGCGTCCAGTCGAGGATCGGCATGAAGTTGTAGCAGACGGTGTCGATGCCGCAGGCCGCCAGGTTGCGCAGCGACTGCTGGTAATTGGCGATGTACCGCCGCCAGTCGCCGCTGCGGGTTTTGATCTCCTCATGTACCGGCACGCTCTCCACCACCGACCACACCAGCCCCTTTTCCGCCAACAGCGCCTGCCGCGCGCGGATTTCGTCGATCGGCCAGACTTCACCGTTCGCGATATGATGCAGCGCCGTCACCACCCCGGTCGCCCCGGCCTGACGCACATCGTCCAAAGAAACCGGATCGTTCGGGCCATACCAACGCCATGTTTGTTCCATGTTTTGTCCTTATACCTGTCTCGCACCGCAATGCTGTTATACCAGTTTAATTTAGATGTCAGTTATCTTTAACTTACTCTTTCGGCCTGCGCTGTCAAAACCGATCCCCTCATTGGTTGATCCACTTCACGATTCTGGCTTATTTTGGACTGACCAATTCCTTTAACTGGCCGACATCTTTACACTGGTCGCAGTTTTTTATCACCGGTGCCACCCTGCCTGCACGGCGGAAAACTGGTCTGCTAACTTGGCGCAAGTGGCCCGCAAGCTGTCTTACCCGTTTTGGAGATGAGATGAAAACGATCGCCAACACCCCGCTGCCGAGCGCCGTCCGGCAGCCGGACTATGACCGCCGGACCCTGCGCAGCCGCATCGTGCACCTTGGCTTCGGCGCGTTCCACCGCGCGCATCAGGCACTGCTGACCGATCGGCTGCTGAGCGCCCAAGGCGGCGATTGGGGCATTTGCGAAATCAGTCTTTCCGGCGGCGTGCCGCTGTTTGAGGCGCTGCGGCAACAGGATCATCTGTACAGCGTGCTGGAGAAAGGCGCGGACGGCCATCAGGCCATCGTGGTCGGTGCGGTGCATGAGAGCCTGCATCGCAAGCTGGAAGGCATCACCGCGGTGCTGGAGAAGCTGGCCGAGCCGCAGGTGGCGATCGTTTCGATGACCATTACCGAAAAAGGCTATTGCATCGAGCCCGGCAGCGGGCGGCTGGATCGACAGCATTCGGGGATCGTCGCCGATCTGGCGTGGCCGCATCAGCCGCAGACCGTGCCCGGCATTTTGGTGGAAGCGCTGCGGCTGCGGCGCGAACGCGGCTTGCCCGCCTTCTCCCTGCTCTCCTGTGACAATATTCCGGAGAACGGCCACGTGCTGCGCCGGGCGGTGCTCGATCTGGCGCAGGCGCGGGATCCGGCGCTCGCCGACTGGATCGCCACCGCCGCCACCTTCCCCTGCACCATGGTGGATCGCATCGTGCCGGCCGCCACGCCGGCCACGCTGGATGAGATCGCCGCCGCGCTGGGCGGCGTGCGCGACGAATGCGCCATCGCCTGCGAGCCCTTCATCCAATGGGTGGTGGAAGACAACTTTACCGCCGGACGCCCGGCGTGGGAGCAGGCTGGCGTCCAACTGGTCAGCGATGTACTGCCGTTTGAACACATGAAGCTGCGCATGCTGAACGGCAGCCATTCGTTCCTGGCTTACCTCGGTTACCTGGGCGGCTACCGCTATATCAACGAGTGCATGGCGGATGAGCACTACCGCCGCGCCGCCCTGCGGTTGATGCTGGACGAACAGGCCCCGACGCTGAGCGTCACCGGCATCAGTCTGGCCGACTACGCCGCACAGCTTATCGCGCGCTTCAGCAATCCGACGCTGCAACACCTCACCTGGCAGATCGCCATGGACGGCTCGCAGAAGCTGCCGCAGCGCCTGCTGGACGCGGTGCGCTGGCATCTGCGGCACGGCGGTGACTATAGCGGGCTGGCGCTGGGCGTGGCGGGCTGGATGCGTTACGTCGGCGGCGTCGATGACGCCGGTCAGCCGATCGACATTCGCGATCCGCTGGCAGACGTGTTGCAACAGACGATCGCCGCCACGCCGGACGATCGGCGGCGCGTAACGGCGCTGCTGGCACTGAAATCGGTGTTCGGCGAAACGCTGGCGGCGCATGCGGCGTTTACCGAAGCGGTAACGCAAGCCTATTTGTCGCTGCGCGATCGCGGGGCGCGTGAAACGGTGAAGGAGTGGGTGATGCGGTGAGGAGCCTGCAGGGCCGAGAATAACCATGCCGGCGTAACGTTACGCCGGCATGGCGGAACGACTTAACGATAAACGACCGTCATAACAGCGAGCTTCTTCTGTTGGTCTACCCACTTCATTTCGGTTGTGCCTAGATTTAGCGGAAGTTCTTTGCGTGTAGTATCAAAACCTGACAACGCTTGCTGGGCCTGATAACGCTGGCCGTTGCGGTAACATTGCGTATTCGCCTTAGAATCTGCAATATTGACCGTGCAAGGACTTTCAACGATAGAACCGACGAAGCGAATTACCCCGCCGGCCACTCCTGCATGACTCACTGCCGTCCATGAAAACAACATTCCTACGATCAAAAATAACCGAAAGGTATTCATGGCAACCTCATTTTTAGTTAAGCCAATTTAACCATAGAGGATCTTGTTAGGAATAATCGCAAGGAAAGGGACGCAATTTGATCGTTAATCGCGTCATTAACAATGTAAAAACAAGCTACTAACAAAAGTTAACCGCATCTAATACAGGGTTTTATCTAAGAATTTTCTTGCTTTGAAAAGTGGCTTTTGCCGGTTGAAAAGCGCAGGGTGACGTGCAAAATTTGCGAGATAGAGCACAAATTAAATTGCGGCCGCTTCATCGACAAGGCAGCGTAACTCATTTATTAAGCAAGTTAATTTTTACGCCAGGAATTATTAATGACCAAAACCAATTTGATTACCGGCTTTCTCGGCAGCGGTAAAACCACCACCATCCGCCATTTGCTGGCTCATAAGCCCGACCAGGAACGCTGGGCGGTACTGGTCAACGAATTCGGCGAGATCGGCATCGACGGCGCGCTGCTGGCGGACAGCGGCGCGGTGCTCAAAGAGATCCCCGGCGGTTGCATGTGTTGCGTTAACGGCCTGCCGATGCAGGTGGGCTTGAATATGCTGCTGCAGCAGGCCAAACCGGACCGGCTGCTGATCGAGCCGACCGGGCTCGGGCATCCGAAACAAATCCTGTCGCTGCTGACCCAGGAGAGCTATGCCGGCTGGATCGATTTGCAGGCCACGCTGTGCCTGCTGGATGCCCGCCAGCTCAGCCAACCCCGTTACCGCGACAACGAAAACTTCCGCGATCAGCTGGCCGCGGCCGACGTTATTTTGGCCAGCAAAAACGATACCTATCAGCCGGAAGACAGGTGGGCGCTGGAAGCCTGGAGGGCGCAAGATCCGCTGCAGCGGCCCTGCTACACCATCGCGCAAGGCCAAGCGGATGTCGCGCTGTTGTCCCTCCCGCGCACGAATCGTGCAGAATTACCGGACGCGCAGCATCATCATGGTCAGGCGAAAACGCAGGGGCTGGCGGCGCTGCGATTGCCGGAGCACGCCCGCTGGCGGCGAGCGCTGAACGAGGGGCAAGGCTTCACCAGCTGCGGCTGGATTTTTGACGCCGACACCCAGTTCGACACAGTCGGCTTTATGGAGTGGGTACGACTCGCGCCGGTCGAACGCGCCAAAGGCGTGGTGCGCATTCCCGAAGGCACATTGCTGATCAATCGTCAGGGGCAGGATCTCAACATCGAAACCCGCCCGCTCGCGCCGCTCGACAGCCGGATTGAACTGATCCACAGCGAAAATACCGACTGGAACGCCCTGCAATCCGCCTTGTTTAAGATTCGTTTAAGTTAAACCCCGTACCGTTGCCCCCCGGTTGTCGCAGGGCGGCCGTGTTTTGTTTCGTTTTCATTTTTTCAACAGGTTATGTCATGACACGCCGCAATTTACCCTTCATTCTCTTCTTCAACTTACTGGGCGTTGCGCTGTTTCTGTCCTGGTTCCTGCCGGCCAATCACGGCGGCTGGTTTACCCTGGATTCGGCGATTTTTTTCTTCTTTAACCGCCATCTGGCCACCGACCCGGCATTTTTGCATCTGGTCGCCATCACCAATAACCGCGCGTTTGATGTCATTTCGCTGCTCGCCATGGGTCTGCTGTATCTGTACTTCTACCTGAAGCAGGACGCCGCCGGCCGCCGCCGCCTGGTGATCACCGGCGTGGTGATGCTGCTGACCGCCGTGGTGCTGAATCAGCTTGGCCATCTGCTGCCGGTGAAACATCCGAGCCCTACCCTGACCTTCGACAATATCCATCGCGTCAGCGAGCTGACCGGCATCCCGACCAAGGACGCTTCCGGCGACAGCTTCCCCGGCGACCACGGCATGATGCTGATTATTTTTTCCTGCTTTATGCTGCGCTATTTCGGCCGCGGTGCCTTCGCCGTCGCCCTGCTGATTACGCTGGTCTTTTCATTACCACGCGTGATGATTGGCGCCCACTGGTTTACCGATATCGCCGTCGGTTCGCTGTCCGTGGTGCTGGTAGGCGCCAGCTGGGTGCTGATGACGCCTTGCAGCGACTGGATTGTCGATCGGTTGAATCGCCTGTTGCCCGGCAAGCACCGCCCCGGCCAACCATAACTTGCGTCTATGACTCATGCCGGGAGGCCCACGCCTCCCGTGCTCTCCCCCCCGCAGCGCGCAAAATTTCACCGCCGTCCGTTAACCCTTTTGCAACCTGATTTCACGCCAGATTCATACATCGGACAATTGGCGTTTTTTATATGAAGATTTACATTACACTTTAACACTAAAATAAAATAATTTCCCTAGCTATCGTATGTAGCTGACTTGCGGGATAACGCCATGTAACGCCCTATATTGAATTCTATTACCAAACTATCCCAACACCATTACCTTCACTGAAAAATTCGCTATAGGGCGTTTTAAGAGCATTGCCAGTCACTCACCATTACCCTAAGATAACTATGGCTACTAAACTCTACTGGGAATGATGAAAAATGACAGGTGAAAAAACTCGAAGGGGAAGCCAAGAACTGAACGTGTTCGAATCTAATGTTGATTCACAATACATGTCATAAAACATCATTACTTACTACATTCTGAAAAGGAATTTATACAATGACAGCAACTGATGTTGAAAAATCATCAAGACTTCTTAAATTAGTTGAGTCCATAGCAATCACACCCGATGATGCTAAAAAAATAGTGAACCAATACAAAAAATCGGTGCTTGCTGCAAATCCAAAGCTCCAAGAATTGGAAATTCAGAAAATTGTCGCAAAAAAAATCGTCAGCCGTTATTCAAGTTACTCTAGTATTTCGGGTGGCGTAACCTCATTAAGTAGCATTATTCCTGGGGTAGGTACAGCAGTTGCAGTTACAGGGGGTGCTATAGCAGACACATCTTATTGCATGAAAAATCAAGTTGATATGTGTATGTGCCTAGCGGAAGCATTTAATTGGGACATTAGCAGTGAAGATGCTAGGCAACTATCATTTTTAATAGCAGCAGGTGGTACACTAGAAAAGCTCGGAAGTGAAACTGTCGTGAAGATAGCATCAAATGCTGGCGTAAAAATGTTGAAAATGTATTTAAAAGGCTCTGCACTAATCGTCATTAAAGAAATGTTCAAAAAAATAGGAATCAACTTCTCGCGTAAAGCCTTAGAAAAATCCCTACCATTTGGAGTGGGTGTTGTTATTAGTTCATCAGCCAACTACATGCTAGCAAAATACGTCGGCAAGGTTGCCACAAAATGGTTTACAATTGAACAAGAAAGCCGTAACAACGATTTAGCTACTACCGATAAGAACATATAGTAACTTAAAAACCTGATCAAAAGGTACTGGCGGGAGTACTACACCACATACTGCCAGTACTGGAAGAATGACGTAATTCCATGCAATAATAAATGTTAGAACATACCCCAATGCCTGCCGCCACGTGAAGCCCTTACGAGTTTCCTCAAGAGTGATCTGATTCTGTTCGTGGCTATTCTGAGCTTCTAACTCATTTTTACTCTGTTCTTTTTTCTGAAACAATCCAATTCCAGATTTAATTAGCTCAATTATCATCCCTATCATTTAGTAATCCTACTGTATAAACCCAGAAATATAATCCTTTCTGGTACTGTTTGTGTTTGTCGATTATGACAATATACTTTTGTTCATCAAATAGAGTCCACTCATGGACACTACCCATTTTCCATTGAGGATCGTTCTGTACTAGGAACCCAATATTCATGTATTCCTTGCACTCAATCCTTTCATCCATCTCGGCCATATATGCCTTTAACTTCTTCTTGAGTGGTTTAATCAACAAACTACTATGCATCGTACGTGAATTTACATCCGGCACAGTACGTTCATCGATTAAAATACTCATTGTGTCTTGATCATAATGCATATTACATCCTTGATATTCTAAAATGCCCACGAACCCCTGAAAGTACTAATCGTACACCCTGCTCTGC
>NZ_KV792495.1:500-1116 GCF_001808215.1 Serratia sp. HMSC15F11 | reverse complement strand
TTAAGACCTGATATATTACCTTGCTGTGTCATTCGTGCAGTACTGGTTGGAATGAACTTCTTGAGATTCGACGGCTTTACAATAATATCGTACAAGTACTGAGCCTGAATATTCTTTATTAATATTTGATTCACTGATTGTCCTGTACTGTCACGATAGAAACGAAACAGTATTGCATTCTTCGTGAATGGTACTGGTCCACGATCAATTGCATTATTCATATCAATTTGCATCTTCTGTGAAAGCTGTCTAAGTCTATTTGACACTTCCTTATTAAAGTTATTGGCGTAATCAATACCCTGTTGTTGAATATTTGCAATTGTTTGCTGTACGCCAGTTATAGTACTTGTCGTTGCCATTACGTAAAAGCCTCCATCAGCATACGAATAATTCTTCGTTGTTCGCCATTGTCTTTTTTAAGTCGCGTTTTAGTCATCAATGCTTTATTGCGACAAAGATGATCAGTACCGCAATATGCAATTAGGGCTGCTTCTACTAACTCGGCTTCCTGACGTGTCTTGAAGCACCACAGAATTTGTTTAGTATGATGTTCACCAGTGGCAATACGTTCTTGTACTTCCTTTGAACTGGAATTGTACTTTTCCCAGTTACTTTC
>NZ_KV792495.1:0-480 GCF_001808215.1 Serratia sp. HMSC15F11 | reverse complement strand
ATCTTTGAAGCATCTTTGACTTTTTGATAAACACCTTTAACGCCTATATAGTACTCGCCGCTGTCTGGAAACTGAATCAGATACACGAAAGCGGCATATTCCACTACATCATAAAGATCCCAATCATCCTGATAAAACATTGTCCATGCCATATATCACCCACGTACTACATAGGCGATCATGGAATCAACACGTGCAGGTGTTTGGCGATACCAATTTGAATCTTTCACTTCGATGATTGCACGTGCATAGTTACCATTGTTCAATGCAGCCAGAAACTTTTTAAATTGACGTGTCTTTGTTAGTCCAAGTTGAAACACCATCATTACTAAGAAATCATTCCAACGACTATCAGCCGGTAGTGTTACGCCAAGTTGACCAGCGTCACGTCTAGCAATTGCTATATCTTTATCAAGTAATGTATCGGCTTGTGCTTCTGAAATCCCAGTACTAAAATCTTCACCTTTAAGTACTAAGTGA
>NZ_KV792494.1:78204-139681 GCF_001808215.1 Serratia sp. HMSC15F11 | reverse complement strand
TCATATCAGGAACTTGTTCGCACCTTCCTTAGCACAAAGTCGTTTTTCTGGATATCTTCCAGCGTTGCAGAGAAGCAGAACCCGGCTTCGTCTTCATAGTCCTTATCTGCCTGCCAGCCGTGGAAGGTGTCGGCAATTTTGGCGATATCCTCGCGAGTGAAATCACGCAGTACGCGGTCTTTCATAAAGCCAATTTGTCGGGCGTCGATAAACAGCACTTCGCCCTTACGGTGCGCTTTACCGTTGCCGCCGGATTTGTCCTTGGTCAGGAACCAGATACAGGCCGGGATTTGGGTGTTGGTAAACAGCTGCCCCGGCAGCGCCACCATACACTCCACCAGATCGGCTTCGATCAGGTTACGACGGATTTCGCCTTCGTTGTTGGTGTTAGAACTCATTGAACCGTTGGCCAGCAGCAGCGCCATCGAGCCTTTCGGCGCCAGATGATGGATCATGTGCTGCATCCACGCAAAGTTAGCGTTGCCCTGCGGTGGTGTGCCGTACTTCCAGCGCACGTCGTTTTCCAGCTTTGCGTTCCACCACTCTTTCATGTTGAACGGCGGGTTAGCCATCACGAAGTCGGCGCGCAGATCCGGGTGCTGATCGTCCAGCAGGGTATCGGCGTTTTTCGTACCGAAGTTAAAGTCGATGCCACGGATCGCCATGTTCATCGCTGCCAGTTTCCAGGTGGTCGGGTTAGACTCCTGGCCGTAGACGGAGATATTGCGCTTCTGTTCAGCAGCGTTGTAATTTTTCTCACCCGCGTGTTCTTCAATAAAACGATCGCTAGAGACGAAGAACCCACCGGAACCCATTGCCGGGTCATACACGCGCCCGTTATACGGCTGCAGCATTTCGACAATCAGCGTAACGATACTTTTTGGTGTGTAGTACTGGCCGCCTTGTTTGCCTTCCGCCAGTGCAAACTGGCCGAGGAAATATTCGTAAACGTGTCCAAGAATATCTTTGCTTTTTAAGCTGAGCTTCTCGCCGTTATATTCCGGGTTGCTGAAGTTCGCGTCGGAGAAGGTGTTGATGAGGCCAGTCAAAACCTCATTGCTCAGTTGGAACTGGCTGATGCGGTTCAAAATACCTTTCAGTTTTGGGTTGGTTTTTTCAATTTCATCCAGCGCATTGTCGATAAGCCAAGAGATCGATCGCAGTTTAATTTCTTGGCCTGTGGTCTTATCGACCCACAATACCGTCCCAGTCGGCAGCATGGCTTTGTTTTTCAGCGTTTCCCAGCGTGCGGCTTTGGGTACCCAGAAGACGTTTTTCTCGGTGTAGTAATCTTCGACCTCTAGTTCTTCCTGGATCGCTTGAGCGTACTCTTCATCAGAATCGTAATCGTCGCGTGACATGGCATAGATGTTGTCCGGGTTGCCAGCATCGCGGAACAAAGTGATCAGCTCCTGCTGGCGAGCCTCGAAGGCATCGGAAACATATTTTAGAAAGATCAGCCCCAGGACTACATGCTTGTAGTTGGCGGCATCCATATTGGCACGCAGCTTATCGGCGGCCTTCCAAAATTTGTTATCCAGCTCGTTTAAGAAAAGCTGCTCGTTGTTATTCATGAAAATCCTCAAGAAACGCTAAATCTGAACTAGTCATTTGGAATGTGTATCGCAAAATGATACCCGCAAGCAGAGCAATCTTAAACGACATAAGCCAACTAAAGGGACAAAATACGGCATGGCCACACATCGGCCAGGAGATATGTGCTCGACCTCTAAGAAATTACCGATTTTGCAAGGGGATCACTGGTCGAAGTAGTCGCTATCGAGTTTAGGAACCTTCAGTAACGTTGAGCTGACACCCACTTCGTTATCCATCATCAGATACACCAGTCGGCTACCGTCGATAAGTACCATGCCCTCTACCGATTGCGCGTAGGCAACGGCATGTTTGGTAAAGCCAGACGTCGTGATAAATACCCCTCGTTTGGCCTTTTGTCCCACAAGTGCACCGTAGAAGGCATGCAACTCAGGGCGGCCTACGGTGTTTTGCCAGCGTTTGGCTTGCACATACACTTTTTCTAAGCCGAGCTTGTCTAAAGAAATTACGCCATCAATCCCCGCATCACCGCTGCCTCCGACTCGTTTTAAATCATCGCGGTGGCCGCCGTAGCCTAAACGGTGCAGCACATCCAACACGATAACTTCGAAGCGACCTGGGGATACCTGGCTCAGGTTCTCCAGGAGTTCTGTTGCAACAGCCTCGCGGATCTCTTTGATTGATTGTTCCAGGCGATCGTCTGGGCTGTTTGTTAACATCGCTTCGGTGAGAAGAGGTTCTGTAACCGGGTCCAAATCCACCGCATCACTATTTTGTTGAAGTTTGACGTTGGTATAAGCCAAAGCGAGATGCTCTACTTCTGCTGCAGTGAGCGGGTTTGGATGCTGCTTTAACCAGTCGATGCCTTTGGCGGTTAAGCACCATTTTCCTCTGGATAAGCTGTGCGAGAGCCCTGCACGTTTCAAACGATCGTGAGCCCAGCCGGTACGGTTCTTATAAACCAATTGGCCGCTGGCAATGGTCTCTGCCCGTTGTTCTTCGTTTAGGCTGAGTATGTCTGCTGCTGCATCTTGCACATCCCGAGCAAGTGCGCCTTCGGGCTTCGTTGCCAAAAAGCGAAGCACTGGCTCGATGAATTGGTCGTAGGTAGGTACTGACATGCTGAGGTTCCCTGTTATTCTTTATTATTCCTATGATACTGCACAAACTCGGTTTTGAAGTTGACAGGTAGCACGGTGTGGCAGGCAACTTTTAACCTATAGCAGCCTCTTTCAATTCCAACTTCACCATCAGCTTCTTGTTCACCTCTTTCCCATCCACCCCGCTATGAATCCGCCGATGGCAAGTTGGGCAGATGGCGCCCACCCATTGCGGGTGATCGGGGCCTTCGTCGGCTAGGCGCTTGGTGTGGTGGGGTTCAAGGTAGGGGGCACCATTTCTTTTCTTGAACGGTGCCGGCTGGTCACAGGCTTCACAGATGCCATTGGCGCGCTTCAGCACGTATTTTTTTACGTCTTCGCTGCGTTTGAACCAGGATTTTTTGCTGTCGCTTTGTTGGCGCTGGCCTGATTGCTCTGAGGACTGCAGTGCCTTCTTGCGTAACTGTTCGAGTGTTTCTGTCTGCGTATCGGCTTCATCGGTTTCTGCTTCTTCTTCGACCGCGTGCAGTGATGAGACTTTGAACAGGTTAAAGGTGATGCCTTGGCGCATGTTATTTTCGAAATCTAAGCACTGAATGTGATCCCAAGAATCGCACTCGAACATGCCAAGATAGCGGACGCCTTTTTCTTTCTTGTTGTCCTCAAACAGGAAGATGTCTTTGCCGTCTTTTTTATGGTCGCGGATGGATTTATTACCCCGAATAAATTCCATAGGGCCTTTTTGGCCTTCTCCCGTATAAGAGAAGCTGCCTTCGGCTGTCCATCCATCTTTGTAGCCGTAGGTTTCGCCGCTTTCTCCGGTGAAGATAAAGATCACCGGGAATTCCCGCGGGGTCCAGATACCGCCTTGCAGCTGTCCGCCGTAGAGCTCGATAAGCGCTTTGCGTGTGTACAGTTTGCCTTCGGTTAAATAGTCAAAAGGATGCGGCGTTTCGACGATCTCAAAACCGAGGTCTTTGAGAAATTGGATGGCTTTTTCCGTTCCGCTATCGGCGTTGATTCCCTTAAACGGATAACCATTCTGCTCACTGTATGCTCTAGCGGTAATGCCGCGGATATCGTACTTCTCGCCATTATAATGAAGGGTGTATTTTTTAAATCGCTTAATTTTATGTTGTTTTAAGAATTCATCTCGGCCAATTTTTTTATATTCTTCGATGGCTTTTAAAACGGATTCTTTTGAAGATAACGCCTCTATTGCAGTTGCCAAAACCACTCCCTCACATTGCCGAGTAGACTCTGAGCAATGTGCTTGCTGACGAGAGCAGTATGCATCAATACCCAGCAGTTAACTCATCGATTTACCGAATGCGTTAACTATGCCAGGTAGGGGAGGAAATGCCTACCTTGATGAATGCTTTTGTTGTGATATGTCAGTCAGATCTATTGGAAATCGTGGGTGGGAAGGGCGATGAACATCGCCCGAATTGCCATTTACGTTAGCCGCAGGTTTCCATCTCCCGCAACGCCCGCCCGTAAAGATTACATAGCGCAGGAACCAGATGCGCCGTGGCGTTGAGGTAGCGACTCAACTGTTCCCAGTCTTCGGTATCCAATTGCGGGGCCTTTTGCAGTAAATGGTCGAACAGCATCAGGCCGTGGCACAGCCCTTCCGCCTGCTCGGCAGAGAGTGCGGCCAGGTCTAAAAGTTCTGAAGGGTTAAAAGCGCTGAGATCGAGGTGGTTAAACAGTTGGCGGTAGAGGGTAAGGGTACTTGTGGTGAACTCGGTGGTGATGACATTTTCCATGTGTTTTATCCTTAGTGTGTAGTATGCGTACTACCACATGAGACGCTAAACCCATGGTGGTAGCCCAAGCGGAGTTAGCGTTACCGGACACGAAGGAAACCGGCGCTTCTTGCGAAGCCCCCACTTGGGCCACCATAATTCTGGATGTTTTAAGCCCCAACATTATATACATAATGCTGCCTTGTGTAAGTGTTCGGAACGCTAACTCCGGCTGCGGATTTTGCCGCAGCGAAAAAACTATAGCGTTATCAGTAAAAGGAAAAAATAAGCTGTATGGAATTACAGTTTATTTACTTTTAGGATTGGAATGTACCTCGCAATTCGGCATATCATCTTTGCGTTGAATTATCGGTCATCCATTCAAGGATAATATTTCTCCATTAAGATTTATAAATAATGGAATATGATGAAAGCTAATTTTTTACTGGTCATTGCAGGATCGATATTGTTAAGTGCCTGCACCGGCGATCGTCTCGATCAGCGTTATGCGCCAGATATCCCTATCACAGCCCATACTAAAGCGAATGGTGACATCTGCATCTCTCCGTCACCAAAGGAAAACGAGAGGCAAGATACGCTCTATCTCACTGGTGATACGGATGAGAAATTGATTGAGGTGGGGAATCAGGATCTTAAAAAGGGCATTTGTGTTACGCAGAACGATTACCCGTTTCAGGAAAATCATATCTACAGCATGAGGCTAAATTTTGTGCCCATTGATAAGCGCAGAAATCTACAGGATGTTTCTGGTAGGGCTTTTATAGCCCACTTCAAAGTGAAAAAGCTCAACGGCGCTTACGAAATTGAAAACATCACACGGGGCAGCAGATAACGCAGAGACGAAATGAAACGGATCTCCCCCCTTGCATTTACCTTCCTGCTTGCCGGCATCTCGATCTACCGATTGGATGAGGCGCAGAGCCGCACGTTCAAATTCTTCGATCCGCTGCGGGATGTCGCCCCCAATCAGTGCGTCCCGTTGAGATAGCGATTCATCCGCTCCCAGCCTTCGGCATCCGGCTGCGGGTGCTTGTGCAGCAAATGGCCAAACAGCATCACCCCGTGGCATCGCCCTTCCGCCTATTCGGCAGAGAGGGCGGCCAGGTCTACGAGTTTTGAGGCGTTAACACCGCTGAGATCGAGATGGTTAAAACAGCCGGCAATGCAGTTCTTTTATATAGAATTTTAATGATGGCTATCAGTTTTGCTATATAGCCGACAGGCGTAACTCGTCGTAGTCTCTGGAATGTCATCCCGAATGCGAGGTATCACTCATGAAAGGTAAAATTGCTTTAGAAGAACATGTTTCTACCCAGGAAAATAATCGCTTGTGGGATTCAAAAAGCGAAGCGCTGCGAAATGGCCGTCATTATATGGATAATGTTGAAAAACGCCTTTTGGAAACCGAACTGCGCTTAAAGGATATGGATGCTTGTGGCATTCGTCATGCTATTTTGTCACTGACATCGCCGGGGGCGCAGTCGATTCTTGATGCTGCTGCGGCAACTCATTTCGTAACCCGCACCAACGATTATATTGCCGAATATTTTGTTCAGCCTCATCCCGATCGTTTCAGTGCTTTTGCGACGGTGGCGCTACAAAATCCTCAGGCGGCTGCGGATGAACTGGAAAGATCGGTGAAAAAGCTGGGTATGAAGGGGGCATTGATCAACGGTTATACCAATATGAACGGCACCGAGGAGGGGCGCTATTTGGATGATCCTGCGGTAGAAGTATTTTGGCAGAAAGTGAGTGAACTTAATGTGCCTGTCTATCTGCACCCCAGGGAGCCACTGCCTGCCGCCTGTGGAATTTATCGCGGCTATGAAAGCTTGGTCGGTTCAGCCTGGGGTTTTGCAACGGAAACCGCAGTACACGCGATTCGTCTGATGATGAGTGGATTATTCGATCGCTATCCGAATATTACCATTATCCTTGGGCATCTTGGGGAGGGGCTGACATTTATGTTACCGCGCACGGCTCATCGTCTGGAAAAACAGTTTGAGGGCATCGGTCTGGGAATCAACCAGCACCCCTTAACGGATTACCTGACGAATAATTTCTACGTCACGACGAGTGGTCACTTCACGACCAGTGCCCTGCATAACGCCATTGAAGTGATGGGAAAGGATCGGGTCATGTTTTCTGTTGATTATCCTTATGAGGATATGTGCCAGGCGGCTGATTGGTTCGATCCATTAATCCTGGACGCCGATGTTAAACAGAGTATTGCGTACGGTAATGCCCGTCGAGTCTTCACCCTGCCTGAGTGAGTTGAGCTAATTGTTGGCGTAGCCAGATCAGACCCGGGTCGTGATGATATCTCTGGTGCCATACCTGGCGAATGGTGAAAGAGGGGCAGGGCATGGGTAATGGCCAGGCAACACATGAAAATGCCGCCGCACACCAGGTGGCAACTTGTTCGGGAACCGTCGCCAGCAACTCAGTACTGGCTACAATGTTTCCCACGCCCAAGAAGCTAGGGAGCAGCATTTTAGTGCGCAGTTGAATGCCACTGCGTGCCAGATAGCGTTCCATCTCTGCATGCCCGGTACCGTCCCACTGCACCATGACCTGTTGTTCTTTAAGCCATGACGCCAGTGTTGGTGCTTGTCTGATACGCGGATGTGTCGTGCTGCTCAGACAAACATAGTGTTCATCAAACAGCCTCTGTTGGTAAAAACTTTCCGGAATATCGATTAGATAACCGATTACAAGGTTTACGTCGCCGGACTCTAGCGCGGAGTAAATATTGTCATCAATATGCCTGATGGCAAATTTAATTTGGGTGGCCCCCTGGCGTTTACATATATCAAGCAGGCGGGGAACCAGAGCAATTTGGCTTATATCAGCCATTGCGATGGTAAAGCTTCGCTGACTGGTGCGGGGATCGAAAGGCAATGAGCTCATGAGCTGATTATCCAGCAGATCTAAAATCGTAGATATGGTGGCAAATGCCTGCTGCGCACCTGGTGTGGGCGCCATCTTTTGTCCGACCCTGACAAACAGCGTGTCGTTAAACTCTTCCCGCAAGCGCTTAAGCAGCAGGCTACCCGAAGGTTGGCTCAGATCTAACTGATCGGCAGCCGAAGAGACATTGCCGCTCAGATAGAGAGCACGAAAGAAATAGAGCATTTTCAAATCCAGTTCTTTACGCATGGTTTATCTAGTCACCTTATTTATTCGTGAAAAAACGGCGCGTTGTCTTAAGCGGCAGTTGCCAAAAAGTATTTCTTAATTGAAATAGGTGGCCTGCGTTTGCTGGGTATATTAGCGTAATGCGTCACTACCGCCGCCGTTTACCTTCACTTTTTGAGAAATAGATAATATTACCTGGGCTTGCTGAGCGATTATCCTCATTTCAGAATATACGAGCAGGTGTCGTTCTATTACACCAGGTTGTTATTTTAACATCTTAAGAAGCACAGTATGCCTTGCATAGGGAGGGGCTATGGGTTGCGTAAAAAAGAGGATTATGTAGCCTCGTTTTAAAATTATTCTCTATTTTAAAATGGATAATGACTAGTATCGGCGCGTTCTTCAGTGCTATTCGCTATCATGCGAATAAATAATCACCGAAGGGGGGGGTATACGTGCTGCTTGCGGTGGCCCGCTAAAACTGGCCGCCGCTTGAGCGTTTTTTGCTAGGTGGTAACGAAAGGCAGAGCAAAAGTGGGAACGGCTCAAACGCAGGCAAGTCGTTGGAGCCCACCCACAGGCCCCAACAGTCAAACCCTACTTACCCCAGTCCTCCAATCCTGCCCCGAATCTCCTCCTCCGGCAGATCCACACCGATAAACACCAGCGTGCTCTTGCGCTCTTCCTCTGGCAGCCATTCCCGATCCCAGTCGGCGTTATACAGCCGCTGCACGCCCTGGAATAGCAGGCGGCGCGGCTCGTCTTCGATAGACAGAATGCCTTTGTAGCGCAGCAGGTTGTCGGCGTATTCCAGCAGCAGGCCTTCCATCACGTCGGAGATTTGCATCAGCGGCAGCGGGCGCTCCAGCGTCACCACGATCGAGCGGATGTCGCTCTGCGGCTGCGGGATGCGGCGGAACAGCGGGGCGGGCGGCGTCAGGTTGAGCTTGTCGTTCAGCGTAAAGCCTTCGATGTCGAACAGCACGCTTAAATCGATGTCGCCGTGCGTCACCTGGTAGACCGGCGCGCGGGCGTTCATCCGCTGCAGCCGCTGGATCAGCGCCTCGCAGTCCGGCGCCACGTCGGTTTTGGTCAGCAGGAGGCGGTCGGCGTAGCCCACCTGCGCCTGAGCGATGCTGAACTGGCTCAGCTGCTGGTCGGCGTGCGCCGCGTCCACCAGGGTGATGATGCCGTCCAGCAGGAAGCGCTCGCACAGGATCTCGTGCGAGAAAAAGGTCTGGGTAATCGGGCCGGGATCGGCCATGCCGGTGCATTCGATGATCAGCCGGTCGAACGCCAGCCGGCCGCTGTCGACGCCGTCCAGCAGATCCAGCAGCGCGTCCGCCAGTTCGTTGGACTTGCTGCAGCAGATGCAGCCGTTGCTCAATGTGGTGATGCGGCTGGCGCGATCGCCGATCAGCGCGTCGTCGATCGGCACTTCGCCGAACTCGTTCTCGATGACCGCGATTTTATAGCCGTGTTCGGCGTTCAGGATGTGGCGCAGCAGGGTGGTTTTGCCGGCGCCCAAAAAGCCGGTCAGGATGGTGACTGCGATGGGTTTCATACGGATCCTTGTGACTGCGGGTTAACAGCAGCGCATGCCGCCTTTGCCGTCGCCGCCGTAGCGCGCTTGCTGGCGCTCGCGGAAAAATTCTTTATAGGTCATCACCGGCTTGTCCGGGTGGTTGTCTTTCATGTGCTGGACGTAGGTATCGTAGTCAGGCACGCCCACCAACATGCGCGCCGCCTGCCCGAGATACTTCCCCGCCTGGCCGAGATTTCCGAACATAGTTCCTTTCTCCCAAATACCCTGCTTACCCTTCGTCTTTCGAACCGCAGCGGTGTTGGCTGCACTCCCGAACCCCAGTCACTTACTTGAGTAAGCTCCTGGGGATTCGCTCACTTGCCGCCTTGCTGCGGCCCGAAATCCTTTGGGTACCGGTTAGCTTTCATGTCGGTACTGCATAACTGATTTCATTATGCAGGGTATCCGTTAAATCACATCAATGCTGGGTCGAAACTTTGACCTCCCCCTCAGTTACGCCGTCGGCGTGCGCGGCCTGCTGCACCGGCACGTAAGGCGTTTCCTGGTCGGTGCGTTTCGGGTTCTTGTGCGCCGCCAACGCGGTTTTCACCCCGTAGAAGATGATGCTGTACACCACCAGCAGGAACAGAATGCTCAGCCCGGCGTTGGTGTAGTTGTTCACCACGATGTGGTTCATGTTGGCGATCTGCTGGGCACTCAGCTCGGCGCCGCCCTCGGCGATCTTGCGTTTGTACTCACCGGCCAGGAAGAAGAAGCCTTCCAGCTGCGGGTTGTCGCTGAACAGCTTCAGCCCCAGCGCGTAGGTGGTGCAGATCAGCAGCCACACCGCCGGTAGCACGGTCACCCAGATGTATTGGGTGCGCTTCATCTTAATCAGCACCACGGTGCCCAGCACCAGCGCCACGGCGGCCAGCATCTGGTTGGAGATGCCGAACAGCGGCCACAGGCTCTTCACGCCGCCGAGCGGATCCACCACGCCCTGATACAGCAGGTAGCCCCACAGCCCGACGCAGCCGGCGGTGCCGACGATGCCGGCCACCAGCGAGTCGGTTTTCTTCAGGAACGGCACGAAGTTGCCCAGCAGATCCTGCAGCATAAAGCGGCCGGAGCGGGTGCCGGCGTCCAGCGCGGTCAGGATGAACAGCGCCTCGAATAGAATGCCGAAGTGGTACCAGAAGCCCATGTTGGCGCCCGGAATGATCTGATGGAACACGTGAGCGATGCCCACCGCCAGCGTTGGCGCGCCGCCGGCGCGGTTCAGCACTGAAGGTTCGCCGATGTCGGTGGCGGTCTGCAGGATCTGTTCCGGGCTGATGACGAAGCCCCAGGAGCTGACCGCCGCCGCCGCGTGCACGGTCACGTCCTTCAGCGAAGCCATGATCATCGGCGCGTCTTCGGTGCCCAGGCGGTGCAGATCCGGCATGGTGATGCCCAGCGCCGCCGGCGGGGTGTTCATGGCGAAGTACAGGCCCGGCTCGATGATGGAAGCCGCCACCAGCGCCATGATGGCGACGAAGGACTCCATCAGCATCGCGCCGTAGCCGATAAAGCGCGCGTCGGTCTCATTGGCCAACAGCTTCGGCGTGGTGCCGGAGGCGATCAGCGCATGGAAGCCGGAGACCGCGCCGCAGGCGATGGTGATGAACAGGAACGGGAACAGGGTGCCTTTCCACACCGGGCCGGTGCCGTCGACGAACTGGGTCACCGCCGGCATTTTCAGCTCAGGGTTGAGGATCACGATGCCGATCGCCAGCCCGACGATCACGCCGATTTTCAGGAAGGTGGCCAGGTAGTCGCGCGGCGCCAGGATCAGCCATACCGGCAACAGGGCGGAGATGAACGCGTAGCCGATCAGCGTGAAGGTGATGGTGGTGTCTTTAAAGGTCAGCGCCGGGCCCCAGTACGGGTCGTGCGCCACCACGCCGCCGAACCAGATGGCGGCCACCAGCAGCACGATGCCGATGATTGACACTTCACCCACGCGGCCGGGGCGCAGGTAGCGCATGTAGATGCCCATAAACAGCGCGATCGGCACGGTGGAGCAGACGGTGAACACCCCCCACGGGCTCTCCGCCAGCGCTTTCACCACGATCAGCGCCAGCACCGCCAGGATGATGATCATGATCAGGAAGCAGCCGAACAGCGCGATGGTGCCCGGTATCGGCCCCATCTCTTTTTTGATGATCTCACCGAGCGAGGCGCCGTTGCGGCGCGAGGAGATGAACAGCACCATAAAGTCCTGCACCGCCCCCGCCAGCACCACGCCGCCCAGCAGCCACAGCGTGCCGGGCAGGTAGCCGACCTGCGCGGCCAGCACCGGCCCCACCAGCGGCCCGGCGCCGGCGATGGCGGCGAAGTGGTGGCCGAACAGCACGTTCTTGTTGGTCGGCACGTAGTTCAGGCCGTCGTTGTTGACCACCGCCGGAGTGGCGCGGCCGGCGTCCAGCTTCATCACCTTGGTGGCGATGTACAGGCTGTAGTAGCGGTAGGCCACCAGATACACCGCCACCGAAGCGACGACGATCCACAGCGCGCTGATGTGTTCGCCGCGGCGCAGCGCCACCACGCCGAGGCAGGCTGCGCCGAGTATCCCCAGCAGCATCCACGGAATGTGCTTTAAAATCCCCTCTCGTTTCATGAGGTATCCTTAATTCCAGTCTGCAAAATATGAATGAACTCATCCGCTTGTAAGAGATGTCAGAGTGGCGCGGTGAGCAGTAGCGTCTTTCCCGAGGTAAGGCGGGTTTAGGAACAGCTCATCATCGCCGGGGGTAAGGGGGGAAGACAGGCGTATTTCGGTCAGCGGTCAGATTCGCCGGGTGAACGGTTGGATTGGCGGGGTGAGCGGTTGGCGGCCTGAGCCAGAGAGTCGGCCGCCGGCGGGCAGCAGCCTGTCTCCTCAAACCGTCTGCATGGCCTGCAGCAGGTGGATAAACGCGGCGCTGAGCGGCGGCGTGGCCGGCTCATGGCGGGTAAAGACGTAAAAGCGCGCGCTGATGTCGATCTCGTGCGTCGGGATTTTCTGCAGGTGCAGCTGCGGGGCGTAGTGTGCGACCACCCGATCGCTCAGCAGCGCGATATAGCCTTGCTGCCTGACCAGGCACCAGGTCGCCAGAAAGGAGTCGGTCTCGACGATCTGGCCGTGCGGCGTGTAGCGTTCGGCGATCTCGCGGATGGCGGCATGCCCTACCGAGCAGGAGCGCGGCACCACCCATTTGGCCTCGGCCGGCGGCTGCCCGGCTGCGGTAAGATCGCCTCCCTGATAGAGCGAGAAGCGCTCGCTTTTCAGCGCCTGCATGGCCAGATCGGCGCCGCCCGCCGCGCCGTTCAGGCTGCTGACCGCCAAATCCAGCTCGCAGTTTCGCAGCCGGGCCAGCAGGCCTTCCGGGCCGTCTTCCACCACCGTCACCCGGGTATGCGGGTAGCGGCGGTTGAAGCCTTCGAGCACCTGAGGCAAGTAGCACAGCAGCGGATCGACGCTCATCCCCACCCGCAGGCGCTTCTCGCCGTCAGCGCTCAGGCCGCGCAGCTCGTCAAACGCGTTGAGCAACTGATTGGTGGCGGCGTCTATCCGCCGGTAAAACAGCTCGCCGACCGCCGTCAGGCGCACGCCGCGGTTGCTGCGCTCCAGCAGCCGCGCGCCGATGGTCATTTCCAGCTCTTTAAGCACCCGGCTGAGCGTCGGCTGCGAGATGGCCAGCTTTTTCGCGGCCTCGTGCAAGCTTCCACAGTGGACAATGTCTTTGAACATCGTCAGATGCGCCAGTTTTGGCATGGTTTTCATGGTTGATCTCCCTGGAAGTGAACGGCATCAGCCGGAGCCGGCGATGCGGCTGTAATAGGCCTGTTTCATCATGCTGTCGTTCAGCAATTTATTGATGGTCTGGTCGAGCACCGGCGTGGTGACGGAGGCCGGCATCAGCGTGGCGGTGATCTCCACGTCGTCGTCGCCAAAGGGTTCGATATCCAGATGCGAGATAAAGCAGTTTTCCCCTTGCAGCACCTGTTTGAATTTGGCCAGCGCCTCACGCTGCTCATGCTCGAAGGCAATGACGCAAATCTGGTAGGTAGACTCGCCGTTAACGTCATTGAAGGGCTGTTTGTTGACCATATTGACCAGCGGGCGCAACAGGGTGTTGGCGGCGAGCACGAACAGCGTGGCGGCCAGCGCATCGCCGTACAGGCCGCAGCCGGCGCAGGCGCCGACCGCCGCGGAGCCCCAGAGCGTGGCGGCGGTGTTCAGGCCGCGGATGTTCATCCCTTCCTTCATGATGGCTCCGGCACCGAGAAAGCCGACGCCGGAGACCACGTAGGAAATGACGCGCACCGCGCCGCCGCTGCCGTCGATGGTCATGGCCAGATGGACGAAGATCGCCGCGCTGGTGGCCACCAGCGTGTTGGTGCGCAGCCCGGCGGTGCGCTGGCGGAACTGTCTTTCGTAGCCGATGGCGGCGCCCAGGACGGACGCGGTCAGCAGCGTCAGCAGTGTATGAATGAAATGCATGATAATAACTCGATGTATTATCCGCTTATCATGAGCCACCCGAGGTGGGGTAACTCTTGATAAACAGGTAGTTAAGTTGGCGGGGTTCCGTCCCGCCAGGCCAGGGCGGCGCTCAGTGCACGGCGGCGATCTGCCGGCTGAGCGTCTCGCTGATTTTGTCCGTCAGCGGCTGCATCCCCTCGCGGGTGCGCGCCTCGCGGCGCTGCGTGATGTGATAGCAGCCGTCGAGGGTGCCGGCGCCCAGCAGGAGGATGCGGTCAGACATCATCACCGCTTCCTCTACGCTGTGGGTCACCAGCACGATGGAGCGGGTTTTGATCTGGCGCATGCTCCAGATACGCAGCAGATCGCTGCGTAGGTGTTCGCCGGTATAGACGTCCAGCGCGGAAAAGGGCTCGTCCAGCAACAGCAGCATCGGTTCTACCGCCAGCGCGCGCGCGAAGCCGACCCGCTGGCGCATGCCGCCGGAAAGCTCGCGCGGGTAAGCGTCGCGGTAGGGCGTGAGCCCGACCAGATCGAGCATTTTCAGCGTCTGGGCTTCGACCACCTGCGGCGGCAGATCCTGCGCCTGCAGCCCGAAGGCGATATTTTGGTAGACGTTCAGCCACGGGAAAATGGCGAAGGTCTGAAACACCATGTTGATCTGCGGATTCGGCCCCGAGACTTTTTTATCCCCCAGCATCACGGTGCCCAGATCCGGCGCGATCAGGCCGGAAAGCATGCGCAGCAGGGTGGATTTGCCCGAGCCGGACTGCCCCAAAATGCTGACGACCTCGTTGTCGTAAAGGCGCAAATTGATTTCATTCAGCACCAGACGTTTTTCTTTACCGGTAGGCTGAACGCTTTTGCTGACGTTATTGACCGTCAGCAGCGTGGTTTTTTTTACCATCATGATCCGTCTCCACCCAATTAAAAATATGAGCATGGAAAAAGGGCCGATATTTATCGCCGGGCAGGCGTAAAATAAATGCGGGTGTAAATAAGCCTGACCGTTATCGGACTGTTAATACGCTTATGCTGGAGGGGTTAGCCCATCGGGCGTGCCGGTGCGGCATGCGCGGAGGCCAGAGGCTGAAGGGTAAAGCGAAGGGATGCTGTAACTGACTCATATCCTGACACTTTCAGGATGCAATGGGATGACTATTGCTCCTGTGACCTCAGCGATTCCAACAATAAAATAAACAACCAACTGTCGCCGTCCATATCATTCTCCCGTTATTTTTCGTGTGGCCATAATACGCGTGCCATAGCCTGTTATTCAATGTGGTTACGCCGAATTATGGCGGCAAAATGTAATTTAATATGAATGCGGGAAAGATTTTCTTTATTCATTAAACGGGGCGTAAACAGAAAGTGCCAGAATGAATATAGGCATCATTTTATGGAAATATAAACCTGAGTTAAACGAGAGAATAAGGGGGCGGGCGAAAGTTAAATCATGAACCGGCCGGAGAGCGTCCTCCGGCCGGGATGGGGATCAGAACTGATACATGATGCCGGTTTCGACGATGTCGTCGGCGCCGGTGCCGACGGCGTTCTGCCGTTGCAGCAGGTTGAGTTTGTACTCCACGTAGGTCGACATGTTGGCGTTGAAGCTGTAATTCAGCGCCAGATCCAGGTATTTGACCAGATCGGCGTCGCCAATGCCGGGCAGGTTGCGGCCGCGCGTTTGCAGGTAGGCCAGCGAGGGCGTGACGCCGGAATCGAAGTGATACTGCGCGACCGCCTCAATAGCGTCCGCGCGGGGGGCGAAGCTGGCGTAGCGATCGCCGTCGACGTAGGTCATGTTCTCGGTACGCGCGTAGCTTGCCGCCAGGTAGAGGTTGTCCTGGTCGTATTTCAGCCCCAGGGTCCAGGCCCGGGCGCGATCGCCGTCAGCCAGGCCGAAGCGCTGTTGCGCCAGCGTGCGCGCAGAGTTGGCGTAGGCGGCGCCAACGTTGAGCCCCACGCCGGTGTCGTAGGTGGCGGAAAAGGCGTAGCCATCGCCGTTTTGCGTCTGGATATCCTTCGCCCGTTGAGCGTCGTCCCCCCGATTCTTCCCCTGATATTGCAGGCCGAGATCCAGGCCGTCGACCAGGCCGCCCAGGCTGCGATTGTGGTAGGTCAGCAGGCCGTTGGCGCGGCCGGTCATAAAGTTGTCGGCCGCTTCGTAGCTGTCGTTGCCGAATTCAGGCAGCACGTCCGTCCAGCCGGCCACGTCATACAGCAGGCCGTAGTTGCGGCCGTAATCCAGGCTGCCCCAGTGGCCGAACGCCAATCCGGCAAAGCCCAGGCGGGTATAGCTGTCGCCCGGTCCGGCGCTTTCCGGCTGATCGAGCCCTGCCTGATATTCCCACTGCCCATACCCCGTCAGCGCGTCGCCGATCTGCGTTTCGCCTTTGAAACCGAAGCGGGTATAGGAGCGGTCGCCGTTATTGTCGGCGTCACTGCTGAAGTAATGCACGCCGTTCAGCTGGCCGTACAGATCCAGTTTATTGCCGTCTTTATTGATGATTTCCGCGCCGCTGGCGGCGGCCGGCAGCAGGATGAGCAGCGTCATCAGCACGCTTTTATGGTTCATTTCAGTTCCCCAAGTGGATGAAAACAGGGCAGTTAACCGGCCGATTGCGCTTGCGCGATTTTTTTGTACAGGCAGCTGCGGATCCGATCGGTGAGGTGCCGCAGGCTTTCCCGGTTGCGCGCCGCACGCGGGAGGTTGACGCTGAATTCGTCGTCGATCCGTTTGCTGGTCGCGTCCAGGATCAGCACCCGATCGGACATCAGCACCGCTTCTTCGACGTCGTGCGTCACCATCACCATGGCGCGCGTGCGCAGCCGGTTGTCTCCCCACAGCGCCAGCAGGTCGCCCCGCAGTTTTTGCGCGGTAAAGATATCGAGGGCGGAGAAGGGTTCGTCCAGCAGCAAGAGGTCGGGCTCTACCGCCAGCGCCCGGGCGAAGCCCACCCGTTGACGCATGCCGCCCGAGAGCTCGCGCGGCCAGGCGTGCTCATAGCCGGTCAGGCCCACCAGGCGCAGCAGCGCCCCCAGCCGCTCGGCGATCGTCTGCGGCGGCAGCCGTTGCGCCAGCAGCCCGAAGGCGATGTTGTCGTACACCGTTAGCCAGGGATAGAGCGCGTAGGACTGAAACACCATGCCGACGTTGGCGCTCGGGCCGTCGACCGGTTTGCCCGCCAGCGTGAGCGTACCGCTGTCCGCTGGGATCAGCCCGGCCAGCATGCGCAGCAGCGTGGACTTGCCCGAGCCGGATTGCCCCAGAATGGTGACGAACTCGCCGGCGTGTACGGTCAGCGTCACGTCGTGCAGCACGGGTTTGGGGCGCTTGTTTTCGCCGATAAACGTCTTGTTCAGCCGGCGGGCGCTGATAATTACCTCTTGAGTCACCATGTGGTTCCCCCTTGATCAGTCATATTTGAATTTGGTTTCCGCGATGCGATACAGCGGTTGCCAGACGAAGATGATGCACAGCGCCACCAGCGCGCACATGGCGGCGCAGCCCAGCGCGGACTCCGGGTTCTTGCCGGCGTCGGTGACCACGGAAATGAACGCGCCCAGCCCGGTGGCGCTGAGGGTGGTGCTGCCCCACTGGATCACCTCGGCGGCGATGGCGCTGTTCCAGGCGCCGCCGGCGGCGGAGATGATGCCGGTCACGATGTAGGGGAAAATTGCCGGCAGCATGTAGTAGCGCCACCAGCGGAAGCGGCGCAGCCCGAAGGTTTCGCTGACTTCGGTGATCTGCGTTGGAATGGCGGAAACGCCGGCGATCACGTTAAACAACACGTACCACTGGGTGCCCAGCATGATCATCGGGATGGCCCACCAGCCGAGATCCTGATGATAAATGGCGATGAAGGCGGCGATCAGCGGGTAGAAAATGTTGGGCGGAATGGCCGCCAGGATCTGGATGATCGGCTGGAAGATCTTCACCAACCGCGGATTCATGCCGATCCACACCCCCAGCGGCGTGAAGATCGCCACGCTGAGCAGCATGGCCGCGGCCACGCGCGCGGTGGTGAGCAACATCCATTCCGGCAGCATGGCGAAGTACTGTTTGGGGAAGTATTCCCACAGCCGGTAACCGAACCAGACGCAGGCCAGCACCACGCCGAGATACCACAGGCTGCGCCACAGCCAGTTTCCCTTGGCGGCGAGTCTGAACAGGCGGTGCAGGCCGAGGGCGTACCACAGCCGCGGCAGCTTGAACAGCCACAGGTCAGCCAGCGCGCGCAGCGTGCGGCCGAGCGCCGCGCCGACGTGCGAAAAGGCCAGACTGTTGTAGAACCACGGATTGCCGAGCGGCCGGCTGGTGGTGACGTCTTCGTATTTGAAGCGCGCGGTATAGCGCACCAGCGGGCGGAAAACCAGCTGATCGAGCAGCACGATGTTGGCGGCCAGCGCGACGATCGCATACAGGATCGCCGGCACGTTTTGCTGCGCCAGCGCTTCGGCGATGTAGGAGCCGACGCCGGGCAGTTCGACCGAGCGATCGCCGACCGGAATGGCTTCGGAGGCCACCAGGGCGAACCAGGCGGCGGATTGCGACACCATGGCGTTCCACAGCAGGCCCGGCACCGAATAGATGAATTCCAGCCGCCAGAAGCGTTGCCACGGGTTGTAATTGAAGCTGCGTGCGGCTTCATCCAGCTCCTTGGGCACGATGCGCAGCGTCTGATACAGCGTCAGCATCATGTTCCAGGCTTGGCCGGTAAACACCGCGAAGATGGCGGTGCACTCCAGCCCCATCACGCTGTGCGGGTAGAGGTTGAGAAAATACACGGTCGTGAAGGTCAGGAACCCCACCAGCGGCACCGACTCCATAAAGTTGACGAAGGGCAGGATCACCCGGCGCAGCGGCGTATAGCGCGCGGCCAGCACGGCGAATACCACAGAAAACAGCAGCGACCAGGCCATGCCGAGGAGAAAGCGCATGCTGGTTCTGAGCGAATAATAAAGCAGGTTCCAGGCATCAAGACTGATGGCAGAGACGTTTTGTTCATTGAAGTCACCGTGCATGTCACCCCAGGCACGAATAAAAAAGGCAATGAAAAAAACACCGATGGCGATAACGATAAAGTCGTTTAAATAACACTTTCTGAAAATAGATGTACCCCGGTTATTTTGCATAACGCAATACCTTATTTTTCCCATAAGAAATCCGTCGGCGCTCGGGGAATATGCCCGGCGACACCAGATAAATACCGCCGTAGCGGTTGAGACAGACGTTGTTTTCGCAGCGGGGCGATGGGTGGGCCGGCAGAGCGGGAAAGGCCGTCAGAAGGGGAGCGGTTGCCGCATTCCGTGTCTTTCAGAATGCAACCTGGATGGCATTACTGAAAGACGCCCAATAGCATTAGCGTAAAACTAAAACTTTCATCGCCCATGGGGCCCTCCTCGGTTTAAATATGGCAGGGAGAGGGTAATGTGTTTCACTAATAAAAAGCAATTGGCGGAATAGGGTTTTTACGGTTGATGTGTAACAGGATAAATATTCATTTTTTAATCGCTATATCCGGAAAATGAAATAACGCATGGTGATGGCAATAAAGGCGGTAAAAATAAATCGCGGCGAAATAAAACGGCGCGCCTGAAGGGGGCGCGCCGCCGTAAATCAATAAACCTGCCTGCCGTTGATGCCGGCGGGGAAAATGCCGGTGGCGAAAATATGCCCGTTGGCCTGGATCTGATCGTCGGGCAGCATCTCCAGCGGGAACTCGGCCGCCAGGCAGCTGAGAAAGGCGTTGCGATCGTCGGTGGTGGTAAAGCCGATCAGATCGTAGAACAGCAGCGAGGCGATCAGCTGGCGATGTTCCGGGATGCGCCGCAGCAGCGCCGCCGACGGGAACGGCAGGTGGAAGAAGAACGCGCAGGCGTTCAGCAGCCCTTGCTCCTTCAGCGCCTGGGCGCAGGGCAGCAGCTGGTAGTCGTCGATGCAGACGATGTCGCCGGGGCACAGGTGCTCGCAGGCGATATCGGCAAACCGGCGGTTCAGCTGCCGGTAGGCGCGGTAGTTTTCCTGCGTGAAATGCGCCTTCTCCGGCTGGTTGTGGAACACCGGCCACAGGCCGTCGTGGTAATAGCCCTGATAGTGGCGGCGAAACTCCTCGATCGACAGCGGAAAGGTCACCTGATCGTAACCGGCGCGTTGGCGGCAACTGATCGGGCGCTGCGCGAAATTCTGCACGTCGCCGTTCCAGCCGAGCCACAGCCCTGGCTCGGCGTCGGCCGCCAGCGTCTGGCCGGCGCAGGCCAGATCCTTACCGTCGCACTGCTTGTTGGAAATCAGCACCAAACGAGACATGGGGGCCTCCTTATCAGTGAAGGGCGCGCAGGGCGTGCGCCGAACCATCGGCGCGCCAGGGCGCTTGCAGAGCGGGCAGCGTGACGCGCAGGCCGCGCAAGGCCGGATGCGCCAGGCAGCAGCGCGTCAGCCAGCTTCCCAGCCCGACGCCGCGGTATTCGGCGCTGACGAACAGTTCACTCACCGACGCGAAGGTGGCGTAATCGGTCACCATGCGGGCGAAACCGAGCAGGTGGCGCTTGCGGTACAAGCCAAAGCACAGGCCGTGGTGCACCAGGCGCTCGGCCGCCGTCCGATCCGGCAGGCTGAGAAAACGCTGGATCGCCTCGATATCCAACAGCTGCCGATCGGTACTGATATGAAAAACGCCTTTGCGCCAGCAGAGTAGCGGCTGCACGGGCGCCCGTTGCGGTTGCATATTCATGATTATCCTTAGGTTAATGAACCGGGTGGTTACAGCATCCAGCCGAGTTCGGCGGCGGTGACCTGTTCCTCGAAGCGGCGCAGTTCGGCGCTTTTGCAGGTGTGCCACAGGGTACAGAACGCCGGGCCGAGCAGCTCGCGCAGCGGATCGCTGTGGCGGAAAAGCGCCAGCGCCTCCTGTTGGCCGAGTGGCAAGGGCGCGGCGTTGTCGCTCTCGCAGCCGTTGGCGGCGGGCGGCAGTGGCAGCGAGTTTTCCAGCCCGTGCAGCAGGCCGCCGAGCATCACCGCAAGCGCCAGATAAGGGTTGGCGTCGGCGCCGGCCAGGCGGTATTCGATGCGCTGGTTGGCGCTGTCGGCGCAGGGCAGGCGCAGCGCCACCGTGCGGTTGTTGTGGCCCCAGGAGGCGCGCAGCGGCACGTGCATGCCGGGGCGGAAGCGGCGGAACGCGTTGATGTTGGGCGCCAGGATCGCCATCGACGCCGGCATCAGCGCCAGCATGCCGGCCATCGCCTGCTGCATGTTGTCGCTCAGTTCGCCCGGCGCGCCGGTCAGCAGGTTCTCGCCGTGCTCGTCCTGCAAACTGATGTGGAAATGCAGCCCGCTGCCGGCGGCGTGGGCGCAGGGCTTGGCCATAAAGCAGGCGTGCTGGTGATGTTGCTCGGCAATCTGCCGCGTTAGGCGTTTCAGCGCCATGATCTGGTCGCAGGCTTCCAGCACGCGCCGGCTGTGATGCAGATTCAGCTCGTACTGGCCGGAGGCGGCTTCGGCCACCACGCCGGTCAACGGCAGGTTTTGCAGGCGCGCGTGCCGTTCGATGTCGCTCAGCAGCGCATGGTGGCGCTCGGGCGCATCCACCGCGAAGCTCTGCGTTGGGTAGGTTTCCGCCTCGGCGGGGTGCTGCGGATCCTGCAGGTAGAACTCCAGTTCGGCCGCCACCACCGGGAAGCAGTTGCGCTCGTGCAGGCGCTTCAGCACCCGTTGCAGCACCACGCGCGGCTCCAGCTCGCAGGCGCCGCCGTCGGCGTTTTGCATCGTCAGCAGCAGCTGGGCGTGGCGTTCGGGATCGCGCGCGCAGGGGCGCAGCGTGCCGGGCACCGGCAGGCACAAGCGGTCTGGCTCGCCCGCCCGTTGCCCCAGCCCGCTTTCTTCAATCACCCGGCCGTGCAGATCCAGGGCGTAGATCGACAGCGGGAAGTAGCAGCCTTTTTCCAGCCCAAAGGCTTCGGCGATCGGCAGCCGCTTGCCGCGCAGCTGGCCGTTCAGATCGTGCAGATAAATATCCAGCTGTTCGGTCTGCGGATAGCGCTGCAGGTAGTGTTCCAGCTCTTTGTGGAAGGCGCGCGTTGGCGAAGCGGGCAGCTCCGCCAACAGCGGATTGAAGCCGATGATATTAGCATGCATGGCGCGCTCCAGAACGGCGACCGATCACGGCCAGAGGCAGGGATAAACGCATGGGACAACTCTCTTGTGAGGCCATAGCGGCGATGTGAAAAGGGTATCTGCGGCGGCAAAAACTGTCTGTAAAAACGCCGTAACGTTAACGGGGCGCGGAATAAAAATGCCGTAAAGAATGCGGCGGCGTTGGCGGGTTGGCCGCGCCGGCACGGTCTATACTGGCGAGACGGGCCGTTGAAGGAGAGGCAATGATGAAGAGAATAGGGCTGCTTATCGCCGCGCTGGCCGCGTTCAACGCCACCGCGTCTTCCCCACAGGCGTGGGCTAAGAGCGAAAGGGCGATGCGCGCCGCCTGCCTGAAAGCCAGCGGGCTAAAAAACGCCAGGGTGGAAGGGGATATTATTCACTACGGTGATGACGTCGGCTATTCGGCGCTGTTTATCGGCGGGCGCTACCCGCAGCCGTTTATGAAAAACAAGCCGGGCAGGGAGCTGTGCTTATATCAGCGCGCCACGCAGAAGGCGGCGGTGCAGGCGGTGGAGGGGGATTAGACCGACTTCAGGAGATAGTTCAGGAGACACATGATGACTAAGAGTGCTCCTTGTATCATTAATAGTCTGAAATCATTACGGATCCAACTTTGTAGCCTTGGTGATGAAGCAGTTCGAACGAAGTCGTAGGTTTTGGGGCTTAGCCAAACGTTGCGAGTCAGTTTTAATTTCCGGTTGTTCAAAATCCAACGAAACCACTGGGCTTTTAGTGAAACACCGATGAAGTTAAGGTTGTCCGCTATCACGACAAAAAGTGGAACAGGGTGTTTACTCACCACATAGTGTTGATAAAAGAGAACAAACTCTTTTTTATGAAGTCGATAGTAAATAAATTGGATAATAGCGGTAAGAAGGCAAAGAAAGAATAGTAATACCACTAAGAGTTTTATCTCTTTTATGTAGGGATCAATATAATTGATCATTTTTATACGTTGATTTTAATGAGATAAATAAAAATACAGCCCACGGTGGTAATAATGGCCTCTACGAGCAAAAGTATAAAATCCATCGCCAGCCACTTCTGTAGCTCAGGAGAGGCGGTTTTTTGCACGAAATCGTAGGTTTTCGCATCGAGCCAAACTTGATCCCTTATTTTTATTTTTTTCCTTTTCAGAATCCAAAGAAACCACTGTGCTTTCAATGAGGTTCCAAGCATGCCGAGGCTATCGGCAAAGGCGACGTAGGGCGGAATAAAATGTCCGCTGCCGGCGTAACGTTGATAGAAAGCATCAAACTCTTGTTTATGGCGACGGTAACCAATGAACTGGATGCAGGCGCTTAAAACCAGCAGCGTTAAGCATAATATGACAATGGTTTTCATTGAGTAGCCTGAATCACGATATTCTCGCTATTATCATAAAGATCAATGCCATGATGAAGAGCACGCCTTCCAGCGCCAAAAGCGTGCCGTTGTTTTTCATCCAGGTCTGCAAGCGTTCGGATGATGAAAGACGAACAAATTCATAGGTCTTGGCGGGAAGATATTGGTTTTTCTTCACCTTGATTTTCTTGCCGCAAAGGATCCATCTGAACCATTGGACTTTGATGGAAGTACCTAAAGAGCCAAGGCCATCGGCAATCGCGACGTGAGCAGGGACAAAGTGGCCCTGTTGGGTATAGCGTTGATAAAAAACATCGAACTCACGTTTATAGCGACGAGAGTAAATATATTGAACAAGCCAACAAAGTAAGAGCAGCACGGCTGCAATAAGTGATGCTGTTTTCATGAGTCAGTCACCAAAAATAAAACCTGTAGCCGTATCAGATAAAGAACCACCGAGCCAACCACCGGCGGCTCCACCAGCAGCCGCACCCGCTATGCCACATGCTAACGACCCAACGCCACCAGTGGCGACGCCTAATACAACTCCGCATAGTAACATTCCCCCAGCGGCACCTAATTCGCCGCCTTTGATACCGAAGGCAGTACTTGCCGCAAAATGACTGTATCCCTTCACCGCGATCTTGGCGCACTCCTGTTCGCGACCGGTGGTGCAGGCATTGTAGACCTCGTTGGTGGTATTCAGCCCGCTCAATCCGATGCCGATCCAGCCGCCGGCTTTCATAAACTTGGCCGCCCGGCTGGCGCTGTCGACGTAGTTCGAATAACCCTTGAT
Organism: Serratia sp. HMSC15F11; assembly: GCF_001808215.1. NCBI lineage: Bacteria > Pseudomonadati > Pseudomonadota > Gammaproteobacteria > Enterobacterales > Yersiniaceae > Serratia > Serratia sp. HMSC15F11. The sequence goes on along the minus strand of NZ_KV792494.1, from coordinate 115,790 downwards.
GGCGCCGACGCCGGCGGTGCTCCATTCATGCACCAGCGATTTACTGGAGAGCCCCAGCGCGTGTTTGATTTGCGCATACTCTTTCATATTGAGTTGAGCACGAGTAAGGCGATTCAGTAACGGTTTTAATGTACCGAACAGCCGCGCTCGTTCCACCTGAAACTGGGTGCCAATCAACGCGCCACTCGCTCGGAACTGATTTTGGTAGGTTTTTTCAATCTCGACCAGGATATTTTTGATCTGGCTGAAGTAGCGTTCTCCGGCATCCGAAGCCAGCCCGACGACCGTTTCCCCATAGCTGGTGAAGGCGGCGATAGCGGCGTAATTGCGGTGCAAGAAGGCAGAGAAATCGCTGTCACCGGCTTTCACCGCTTTGCTGGTGCGGCTCTTGGCCTGCATCAGGGCGGCGATCTGCGTAGATTGATGATGATTGCGCGGATCGGCGACGATCAGCATTTGCCCCGGTTGAACCAGCGGCGTATCGGCATTGAGCTGCATAAAAAAGCGTGCCGCTTCCGATGGCTTGCCACCGAACAGGTAGTTAGCGTGGAAGGCGAGCGAGCCGGTTTGTTGGGCGATGCAATAGCCCGGTGCGATGCTGCTGGACTTCTGTTCCATGTCGAAAAGCCTCCTTATTTTTAGAAAACTTAACATTTTCTACAGGGTGGTAACAGGTTCTGGCTCACGCTCTCGATCGGAGAATCATCTGAAAACAGCGGTATTTCGCTAAATCTGCCACTCCTTTCCTCTTTTCGATTGAATTGCTGAATGGTGTCCTATCGGTTTCTTTTGCGAGTTGCCAGGCAAAACGCCAGCGGCGGTCTGGAGAAAATTATATATTCCGGTCTATCGTCTTGTCATAGATTGTACTCTATAATCAGGAGATGCCATGTGGACGGTAATGACAACGGAAGAGTTTGATCGGTGGCTCTGTGAACAGGATGAATCGACGCAGGAAAAGGTGTTGGCCGCGCTGGTGATGCTCGAGCGTGCAGGGCCTTCTCTTCGGCGGCCTTTTGTCGACGTGCTGAGAGGCTCGTTGCATCCCAACATGAAAGAGCTGCGTATTCAGCACAAAGGGCGGCCGATTCGCGCTTTTTTCGCCTTCGATCCGGCGCGGCAGGCGATTGTGCTGTGTGCGGGCGACAAAACGGGTAATGAGAAGCGGTTTTATAAAGTGATGCTGCCCATCGCGGATGCGCAGTTCACCCAATATTTGATGTGTTATTTCAAGGAGTAATCCATGAGCACCCTAAAGCAACTGCTGGCCTCCCGCACCCCGGAGAGCCGCCGGCGCATCGAGGAAATGGCCGAAGAGATGCTGTTTGAAGCGCACCTGCATCAGCTGCGGGAAGCGCTGAATATTTCCCAACAGGAACTGGCGAAAACGCTGGGCATTTCCCAGCCTTCGGTCGCGGCCATCGAAGGGCGCGGCAATGAGCTGAAGATTTCGACCCTGAAACGCTACGTGGAAGCGATGGGCGGCACGCTGCGCCTGGACGTTGAGCTGCCGGGCGGCAAGCACGTCGGGTTTACGGTTTAAGCGCAGGCTACCCACCGCTCCCCGCCATTTCCCGTTCGATCACCGTCGCCAGAGCCTGCGCGGCGGAAGAGAGTTGGTGCTGCGCCAGGCGGATCAGGCCCACGCGCCGTTCGATGATCGGGCCGATCAGCGGCACGCAGACCGCCCCCAGCTCATCCATCTGTTTCTCGCACAGCGCCGGCACCGCGCTGGCGCCGAGACCGTTGGCCACCATACGCCCGACCGTCACCAGCTGGTGGCTTTCAAACGCCACCTCCAGCGTTCGTCCGCTGCGGGCCAGCTCCTGCTCCAGCAGTAGCCGCACCGCCGATGGCCGCTGCAGGGTGATGAAATCCAGCGTCAGCAGCTCCTTCCAGCTTACCTGCGCCTTGCGCGCCAGCGCCGAATCCTTCGGCACCACCGCCAGAAAGCGATCGCGGCACAGCGGGGTGAAGTGCAGGGTGTCGCTGGGCTCCGGCTCGAAGGCGATGCCCATCTCCACCCGCCCTTCGCGGATCATTTCAAACACCTGCTCGTTGATGACGTCGTGCACCGCCACGTTGATGCCGGCGTAGCGATCGCGAAACGCCTTGAGGATCGGCGGCAGCGGGTTGCCGGCGAACGACGGCATGGCGGCGATCGCCACCTTGCCCATCTGCAGGGTGAAGCGCTGGCGCATCGCCTCTTCCGCGTTGTCCCAATCCGCCAGCAGCTGGCGTGCCATCGGAAAGAAGGTTTCCCCCTCCGGCGTCAGCGTCACCCGGCGGGTGGTGCGCAGCAGCAGTGGCCCGCCCAGCGCGTCCTCCAGCCCACGGATCGCCAGGCTGAGTGCCGGCTGAGAAATATTCAGCCGCTCGCTGGCCTGGGCGAAGTTCAGAGTGTGAGCTACCGCTAAAAACGCGCGTAACTGTTTGATGCTCATTTTCATTTTGGCTGGCGTTAACTCTTTGTTAATTGTCGGTTAACGAATTATTGATAAAAATTCTAAATGAATGCGACATAAAAACAAAATTAACAAATCATTTTTGTGACCTGAAGATGCCCTCACGCAAGCCAGGGCATTTCGCCCTGCGCCGCAACATGCAGGGGCAACGATATGGCAGGGCTCGACAAACGCGTCGGCAGCTACCAGGAAGCGCTGGCAGGCCTGACGGACAACATGACGGTGCTGGCGGGCGGCTTTGGCCTGTGCGGCATCCCGGAAAACCTGATCGAAGAGATCCGCCGGCGCGGCGTGCGCGGGTTGACGGTGGTCTCCAACAACTGCGGCGTCGACGGGTTCGGCCTCGGGCGGCTGCTGGAAACCCATCAGATCCGCAAGGTGGTGGGATCTTACGTCGGCGAAAACGCGCTGTTCGAGCAGCAGGCGCTCAGCGGCGAACTGGAGGTGGATCTCACGCCGCAGGGCACGCTGGCGGAGAAGATCCGCGCCGGCGGCGCCGGTATCCCGGCGTTTTTCACCGCCACCGGTTACGGCACGCCGATCGCCGAAGGCAAAGAGGTGCGCGAGTTCAACGGCCGCCCTTACATCATGGAAACCGCCATCACCGGCGATTTCGCCATCGTTAAAGGCTGGAAGGCCGATCACTTCGGCAACGTCATCTACCGCCACACCGCACAGAACTTCAATCCGCTGATGGCGACCGCCGGGCGCATCACGGTGGTGGAAGTGGAAGAGATCGTCGCACCGGGCGAGCTGGATCCGGCGGCGATCCACACCCCCGGCATCTACGTCGACCGGCTGATTCAGGGCACCTTCGAAAAGCGTATCGAACAACGCACCCTGCGGGCATAAGGAGAATTTGCATGCTTACCCGTGAACAAATGGCGCAGCGCGTGGCACAAGAGCTGCGGGACGGTTACTACGTCAACCTGGGCATCGGCATCCCGACGCTGGTGGCCAACTACGTGCCGGCGGGCATGGACGTGATGCTGCAGTCGGAAAACGGCCTGCTGGGGATGGGCGAGTTCCCGACCGAGCAGCAGCTGGACGCCGACATGATCAACGCCGGCAAGCAGACGGTCACCGCGCGTATCGGCGCGTCGATCTTCGATTCGGCGCAGTCGTTCGCCATGATCCGCGGCGGCCATGTCGATCTGACCGTGCTGGGGGCGTTTGAAGTGGACGTCGAGGGCAACATCGCCTCGTGGATGATCCCCGGCAAGATGGTCAAAGGCATGGGCGGCGCGATGGATCTGGTGGCGGGGGCGGAGAACATCATCGTGGTGATGACCCACGCCTCGAAGGGCGGCGAGTCCAAGCTGCTGCCGCGCTGCACGCTGCCGCTGACCGGCGCCAACTGCATCCGCAAGGTATTGACCGATCTGGCCTATCTGGAAATTGAAGACGGCGCCTTCGTGCTGCGCGAGCGCGCGCCGGGCGTCAGCGTGGCGGAGATTGTCGCCAAAACCGCCGGCCGCCTGATCGTGCCGGAGCAAGTGCCGGAAATGCGTTTCTGAGACAGGAGGTGAATGTGCAACAACGTGAAGTGGTGATCGTGGCGGCGACGCGCACGCCGGTCGGCAGTTTTCACGGCGCGCTGGCGCCGTTGACGGCGGTGGAACTGGGCACGGCGGCGGTGCAGGGTCTGCTGGCGCAAAGCGGGGTGGCGCCGCAGCAGATCGATGAAGTGATCCTCGGCCAGGTGCTGACCGCCGGCTGCGGGCAGAATCCGGCGCGCCAGACCGCGCTGAATGCCGGGCTGCCCGTGACGACGCCGGCGCTGACCATCAACAAGGTGTGCGGCTCCGGTTTGAAGGCGGTGCATCTGGCGGTGCAGGCGATCCGCAGCGGTGACGCCGAGGCGGTGATCGCCGGCGGCCAGGAGAGCATGAGCCAGTCGCCTTACCTGATGGCCGGCGCGCGCGCCGGTCTGCGCCTCGGTCACGCGCAGATGGTGGACAGCGTGATCCACGACGGCCTGTGGGACGCCTTCAACGACTACCACATGGGCATCACCGCCGAGAACCTGGCGGAGAAATACGCCATCAGCCGCGCCGAGCAGGACAGCTTTGCGCTGCGTTCGCAGCAGAAGGCGCAGGCGGCGCAGCAGGCCGGGCGGTTCGAGCGGGAGATCACGCCGGTGACGGTGCCGAAGCCGAAGGGCGAAGCGTTGCTTGTTAAGCACGACGAACAGCCGCGCGATACCAGCCTGGAGGCGCTGGCGCGGCTGCGCCCGGCGTTTCGCAAAGAGGGCACGGTGACCGCCGGCAACGCCTCGTCGCTCAACGACGGCGCCGCCGTGGTGCTGCTGATGAGCGCGGAAAAAGCCGCCGCGCTGCGCTTGCCGGTGCTAGCGCACATTACCGGTTACGCTTCGTCGGGCGTCGATCCGGCGATCATGGGCATCGGCCCGGCGCCGGCCGCGCGCCGCTGCCTGGAGAAAGCCGGCTGGCGGCTGGAGGAGGTCGATCTGATCGAAGCTAACGAAGCCTTTGCCGCGCAGGCGCTGGCGGTGGGCAAAGAACTGGGCTGGGATGCGGAGCGGGTCAACGTCAACGGCGGAGCGATCGCGCTGGGGCATCCGATCGGCGCGTCCGGCTGCCGCATTTTGGTGTCGCTGCTGTACGAAATGCAGCGCCGCGGGGTGAACAAGGGGCTGGCGATGCTGTGCATCGGCGGCGGGCAGGGCGTGGCGCTGGCGGTAGAGCGCCCGTAAACAACCGAGGAGGGCACGATGCAGTCATCTGACTATGCGGTACTGGGCGCCGGATTGATGGGGGTGGGCATCGCCACCCACTTTATTCGCCACGGCCATGAGGTGCTGCTGTATGACCCGGATCCGCAGCGCCGGGTGGAGGCGCCGGCGGTGGCGAGCGGCATTCTGGCCGAGCTGAGCGACGTCGGGCAGTTTGATAACGCTGGGCGCGACGCGGCGCTGGCGCGCCTGCGCGTGACCGGCGAGCTGAACGACGTGGCGCGCGCCCGGCTGCTGATCGAGGCGATCCCGGAACGGCTCGAGCTGAAGCACGCGCTGTATGAGCAGTTGGAAGGGCTGATCGCCGACGACGCGGTGATTGCCAGCAACACCAGCGGCCTGCCGCCGGACGAGCTGGCGGCGCGCATGACCCACCCGCAGCGCCTGCTGATCGCCCACTTCTGGCACCCGCCGCACCTGATCCCGCTGGTGGAGATCGTGCCCGGCCGCGCCACCGAGCCGCGCCATCTGGCGGCGGTGCAGGCGCTGCTCGGCGGGATGGCGCTGGAGGCGGTGCTGCTGGAGCGCGCCGCGCCGGGGTTTGTCGGCAACCGGCTGCAGTTTGCGGTGCTGCGCGAGGCGCTGCACATCGTCCACAGCGGCATCGCCAGCGCCGAGGTGGTGGATCAGGTGATGCGCGCCTCGCTGGGGCGGCGCTACGCCATGGTTGGCCCGCTGGAGGCCGCCGACATGACCGGGCTGCCGACGGTGGCGGACATCGCCCGCCACCTGTTCCCGGAACTGGCGACCGGCGACGAGATGATGGCGCTGGTGGAACAGCGGCTGCAGCGCGGCGATACCGGCCAGCGCAGCGGCCGGGGATTTTATCTTTGGGATGACGCACGCAGGGAACGCATTCAACGGCGACGGGCGCATCAGCTGCGCTTTGCGCTGAAACCGTAATTTCGCACTCCGTACCTGACAATAACAACGATACTGAGGTGACCGATGAGCGTTTTGATTGCCCTGGCAGCACTGGGATTACTGATGCTGGCCGCCTACCGCGGCTACAGCGTGATTTTGTTCGCCCCGATCGCCGCGCTGGGCGCGGTGCTGTTGACCGATCCCGGCGCGGTGGCGCCGACCTTCACCGGGCTGTTTATGGAGAAGATGGTCGGCTTCGTGAAGCTCTACTTCCCGGTGTTCCTGCTGGGGGCGGTGTTCGGCAAGCTGATCGAGCTGTCCGGCTTCTCCCGTTCGATCGTCGCGGCGGCGATCCGCATTCTCGGCCGGCGTCACGCCATTCCGGTGATCGTGCTGGTGTGCGCACTGCTGACCTACGGCGGGGTGTCGCTGTTCGTGGTGGCGTTCGCGGTCTATCCGTTCGCCGCCGAGCTGTTTCGCCAGAGCGGTATCCCCAAGCGGCTGATCCCGGCCACCGTGGCGCTCGGTGCCTTCTCCTTCACCATGGACGCCTTGCCCGGCACGCCGCAGATCCAAAACATCATCCCGACCAGCTTCTTCGGCACCAATGCCTGGGCCGCGCCCTGGCTGGGGCTGATCGGCTCGCTGTTCATCATCGCGGTCGGTCTGCTGTATCTTGAACGCCAGCGGCGCAAAGCGCAGCTGAAGGGAGAAGGGTACGGCACCGATCTGCTGAACGAGCCGGAAACCCCGGACGACATCAACCTGCCGAACCCGCTGATCGCCATCCTGCCGTTGATTTTGGTCGGGGTATTCAACCTTGGCTTCACCCATTGGATCCCGCAGTGGTACGGCGCCAGCCACGAGCTGACGCTGCCGGGGCTGGCCAAGCCGATCGCCACCGACGTGGCGAAGATCACCGCCATCTGGGCGGTGGAAGCGGCGCTGGTGTCGGGTATTCTGCTGGTGGTGGTGTTCGGCTTTCGCAATATTCGCGGCCGGCTGGCGGAAGGCAGCAAGACGGCGGTCGGCGGCGCGATCCTGGCGGCGATGAACACCGCCTCCGAATACGGCTTCGGCGCGGTGATCGCCGCGCTGCCGGGCTTTTTGGTGCTGTCGCAGGCGCTGTCGGCGATCCCTAATCTGCTGCTGAACGAAGCGATCAGCGTCACCCTGTTGGCCGGCATCACCGGATCGGCCTCCGGCGGCATGAGCATCGCGCTGGCGGCGATGTCCGACAGCTTTATCGCCGCTGCCCATGCGGCACAGATTCCGCTGGAGGTGCTGCACCGGGTGGCCTCGATGGCCAGCGGTGGCATGGACACCTTGCCGCACAACGGCGCGGTGATCACCCTGCTGGCGATCACCGGCCTTAGCCACCGGCAGGCCTATGGCGGCATCTTCGCCATCACCCTGATCAAGAGCGCCGCGGTGCTGTTCGTGATCGGCGTGTTCTACCTGACCGGCATTGTTTAAAGGAGCGATACCATGAGTGTACAAGGCAAAACCGCGCTGGTGACCGGCTCGACCAGCGGCATCGGCCTCGGGATAGCGTCCGTGTTGGCCGCCGCCGGCGCGCGCGTGATCCTCAACGGCTTCGGCGACGTGGAGCAGGCGCAAGCGCAGGTCGCGCGGCTGGGCGCCGCGCCGGGGTATCACGGCGCCGATCTCGGCGATGCGGCCCAGATAGCGGACATGATGCAGTATGCCGAACGCGAGTTCGGCGGCGTGGATATTCTGGTGAACAACGCCGGCATTCAGCACGTGGCGCCGCTGGATCAGTTCCCGGTGGAGAAATGGAACGCCATCCTCGCCATCAACCTGTCGGCGGTGTTCCACACCTGCCGATTGGCGCTGCCGGGGATGCGTGAGCGCAACTGGGGGCGCATCATCAACGTGGCGTCGGTGCACGGGCTGGTGGCGTCGAAAGACAAGTCGGCCTATGTGGCGGCCAAGCACGGCGTGGTGGGGCTGACCAAGACGCTGGCGCTGGAGACCGCGCGCACGCCCGTCACCTGCAACGCCATTTGCCCCGGCTGGGTGCTGACGCCGCTGGTGCAGCAGCAGATCGACAAACGCATTGCCGCCGGGACCGACCCGCAGCGGGCGCGCGATGAGCTGTTGGCGGAGAAGCAGCCTTCGCAAGCGTTCGTTACGCCAGAGCAGCTCGGTGAGCTGGCGCTGTTCCTGTGCAGCGATGCGGCGGCGCAGGTGCGCGGCGCCGCCTGGAACATGGACGGCGGTTGGCTGGCGCAGTAGTGAATTCTCTCTCTCGGAGCGCGCAACGCGCTCCGTCGTTATTTCCCGCCATCAGTTAATTCCCCTGCGTGACGGTTTATCTGCGGCAATAATATTTATTTGTTATTTGCTATTTTTATTCCCGGATAATCACGCCGGTTTATTTTGGGTGAAACGTGCGGATTGGTTTATTTCGTGCTGCGGTTATTACATTATTTTTCTCTGCGTTACATATGAACACGTTTTTGCTGAAATTAAATCCAACCTGAAATAATGACAGGTTATGGCGTGAATCTTTATATCTTGCGTGCGCTGTTCACATCGGTTAATTATTTCTGCGTGGCTTAAGACCACCGTGTTTATAACAATAATTTTTTCGGGCAGGGGTAATAATGAGAAAAAATACAACGCCAATATTCATTGGCGGCGTCTTGCTGTCGGCGTTATCCGCCGGCGCACAGGCCGAGATCACCATTCTGGATAAAAACCCGCAGAGCAATGTGTTGCTGGCGCCGCTCAGTATAAAAGTGGGCGGCAGTATTCGCCCCGAGTGGATCTTCAATAACGGCCCGGAGCCGGGCTATGACAAAAATGGCCACGACGGCGGCACGCGTTTTCGCTTCAGCGGCGACTATGCGCTGACGCAGGACACTTCGATCATCGGCTACTACGAGTGGGGCGTCGATCTGGCGCATGCGCTCAGCTGGGACGGGCACTATAACGAAGACGGCAAGCGCGACTATCAGCGCCAGCTGTACGCCGGTTTCAAAGACGATCGTTACGGCACCCTGACCTACGGCCATCAATACGGCATCTATTATTCGGTGGTCGGCATCAAAAGCGACGTCTGGGATAACGATGGCCATGCGGGTGGCACCGGCATCGGTATTTCCGGCGACTACGACGGCGGCAATAAACCGAAAAACAGCATCAAGTACACCAATGATTTCGGGCCGGTAACGCTGTACGCCAACTATTTATTGCCGGAAGACGATCTGCACACCGCGGATAACCTGATTTATCGCCGCAAGGGCGGGGGCGGGCTGGGCTTCGATTACAAGGTGACGAAGGATTTCACCTTCAGCGCGGCCTACAGTTATACCGACGCGAAGATCAAAGACAATCTGTACAGCGAAAAGGATTATCACCAGCAGCTGTCCGGCACCGCGTTAACCTGGCAGCCGAACAACTGGTACATCGTCGGCACCGCCAGCTACTACAAAGACTATGTGCCGAGCACCCGCCAGCGCACGCTGTCGCACTTCTTCGCCGGTGACGGCTACGGGCTGGAAGGCTTCGTCGGTTACACCTTCAATATCGACAAGCCGTTCCTCAAATCGATCCAGCCTTACGTGGCGGCGGACTCGCTGCGGCTGAAGGGTGACGAGGCGTATCACGCCAACCACGTTTACCTCGGCGCGGGCACCACCATCGGTTACGGTCTGTCGGTGTATGTGGAGCGCACGCTGGCCAACAGCAGCGACAACGAGCCGGACTCCACCTGGATTACGGTGTTCTACGACTTCTGATTCTCACCTGCTTCAAGCCGGCGCCTGCGCCGGCTTTTTCACATGGTAATTGCGCCGCCCAGGGTCTCTCCAGAGGCGTTGCGCTCCGCCAGGTAGCGCGCCGGCGGTTTGCCTACCGCCTTTCTGAACATGGTGACGAAGCCGCTGGCGCTCTCGTAGCCCAGATCCAGCGCCACCGTCTGTACGCTCTCGCCCTGCGTCAGGCGCTGCAGCGCCAGCATGACGTGCAGCTGGCGCCGCCAGTGGCCGAAGCTCATACCCATCTGCTGTTGCAAGGTGCGGCTGAGGGAGCGCTCGCTCATGCCGATGCGCTGCGCCCACTGCCCGAGGGTGGATTTGTCCGCCGGGCTGCTCAGCATGCCTTCGGTCAACTGCCGAATGCGCGCGTCGTCGGACACCGGCAGATGCAGGTTCTCGATCGGCGCGGCCGCCAGCTGGTCCAGCAATACCGCCGTCAGGCGCCCTTCGGCGCCCTGTTCGTCGTAGAGCGGCTCGAAGGTGCTGGCCTGCAGCAGCAGCTCGCGCAGCAGCGGCGAGACCGACAGCGTGCAGCAGTTTTGCGGCAGACCGGCGGCGGCATGTTGATCGACGAACAGGCAGTAGGCCTCGGTGGAGCCGGCGCCCTGGGCGTTGTGCAACACGTTGCCCGGCATCCACAGCGCGCACTGCGGCGGCACCAGCCACAGCCCGTTTTCCACTTCGCAGCGGATCATGCCGCGTACCGTGTAGATCAGCTGCGCCTTCTGATGGCGGTGCGGCTCCACTTCCCAGTCCTGTTCGAGGGTCGAACCTTGCAGGGCAAACAGCGGGCGTGGCACCTGATCGATATCCAGACAGTGGCGGGGGATCTGTACTTTCATGAGAACAATTCTCAATTTGGCGGAATTGAAAAGTATTATGTCCTGATTGCGCAATGTGGTCTAGCGCCGGTGCCGATAAAGTAAGCGCCAGTCCTACACCCTTTCCTGAGGAAACTGATTATGTCATTGGATACCGCCGATTTTCCGCTGGTATGGATGCGCCAAAACGGGCGCGATACCCAGGCCGAACTGGCCGAATTCAGCGCGCTGCTGGCGCGCGCCGAACCCTTTGTCCTGATGACCGACCGCAGCGTCGGCGATGAAGAACAAGAACATGACCGCGATGCCCGCACCCAGGTCGCGCTGTGGAAACGCGATAACCGCGAGGCGCTGAAGCTGTGGGTGAAAGGCATGATCATGCTGGAACCGGACGACGCCAAACGCGCGGCGGCGGAAGAATTCGCCGAATACGGCGCCAAGTTCTGGGGTTATCCGGTGCTGGTGGCCGCCGATGCAGCCGCAGGGCGGGTATTGGCGCAGACGTTATTGTTAAAATAAGGGGAATACCATGCACCAGCAACAGGTGATTGAACAGCTGCTGGCCTGGATCGAGCAGAGCCTGGATCAGCCGCTGACGCTGGACGACATTGCCGCCAAGTCCGGCTACTCCAAGTGGCATTTGCAGCGGATGTTCAAGCAACATACCGGCCATATTCTCGGCACTTACGCCCGCCGCAGAAGGCTGACCGCCGCCGCGCGCGAACTGCGCCTGACCGGCACCAGCGTGGCCTGCATCGCCGATACTTACCAGTTCGATTCGCAGCAGACCTTCACCCGTTGCTTCCGCAAACAGTTCGGTCTGCCGCCGGCCAGCTATCGCCGCAGCCAGGATTGGTCGAGCTACGGCCTGCAGCCGCCGCTGCGGCTGACCGAAACGCCGTTGCCGCAGGCCGACATCGTGACGCTGCCCGCCATGCAGCTGGTGGGCAACACCCAGCGCCGCAGCTTTACGCTGGGGCAGCTGGCGGCTTCCAAGTGCGAGCTGCGCCGCCACGCCTGGCGGCAGCTGCTGCAGCCGCAGGCGCTGCCGGAGGTGGTATACGGCCTCACCAGTCTGGAGGTTGACAGGCAACGCCGGGGTAATCCGCGCATGGCCTATACCGCCGCTCTGCCGGACGAAGGGGCGATGGGGGAGCGGGTGACTATCGAACAGGGGGAGTATGCCCGCTTCACCTATCAAGGGCAGGCGGAAGGGTTACAAAACTTTATCGTGCGGCTGTACGACACCGCGATGCCGCAGATGAACGCCGTCCGCCGGCCGGGGCAGGATATCGAGCGTTTCTACCCGGCGCAGGAGGGCAGCTGCCCGCTCGGCGGCGCGGCGATCCGCTGCGAATATCTGATCCCTATTCGGCGGGTGGAAGCGTTGGCCGCCGCCGGTTAGGCGGCGGTTCTCGCAAAAAGTCGCCTTCGTGGCGCGTCAGGTTACAAAAAATTGCGATATTACATCGGTAATGGTTCACACTTTGATTGATGTGCACATATAATGCGCATCCGGTCAAATCCCCCCTGGTTTTTCAGGCCGCAGCGCCGTTGGCTGCCGGCTGAAATGCAACGGGGTAAAGTGGCCGTAGAAACCGATATCCATAATCGCCAGTGGCCTTGACCAACACGAAGATGAAAATGAGCATTCGCGCGTTATTAACCCTGTTTACGGCACTGGTTGCATTCAGCCAGGCTGCCTTCGCCGTCGTCTACCCGCTGCCGCCAAAAGACAGCCGTTTGGTGGGCGAGAATATCCAAATCACCGTACCGGAAGACAGCAAACTGCCGCTGGAAAGCTTCGCCGCCCAGTATCAGATGGGGCTGAGCAACATGCTGGAGGCCAACCCGGGCGTGGATCCGTTCCTGCCGAAGGCCGGCAGCACCCTGACCATCCCGCAGCAGCTGATCCTGCCGGACGCGCCGCGTGAAGGCATCATCATCAACAGCGCCGAGATGCGTCTGTACTACTACCCGAAAGGGTCCAACACCGTGGTGGTGCTGCCGATCGGTATCGGCCAGCTGGGTAAAGACACCCCGCTGAACTGGACCACCACCGTACAACGCAAGAAAGACGGCCCGACCTGGACGCCGACCGCCAAGATGCGCGCCGAATATGCGGCCGACGGTGAAATTCTGCCTGCGGTGTTCCCGGCCGGCCCGGATAACCCGATGGGGCTGTATGCGCTGTATGTTGGCCGCCTGTATGCGATTCACGGCACCAACGCCAACTTCGGCATCGGCCTGCGCGTGAGCCACGGCTGCGTGCGTCTGCGCGCCGACGACATCAAGTACCTGTTCGAGAAAGTGCCGGTCGGCACCCGCGTGCAGTTCATCAACGAACCGATGAAAGCCACCGTCGAACCGGACGGCTCGCGCTACGTGGAAGTGCACAACCCGCTGTCGGCCAACGAAGAGCAGCTGCAATCGAAAGATCCGGTGCCGCTGACCATCTCCGCGCCGGTCGGCAAAGTGCTGATGGACGCCGGCGTCAACCAGAGCGAAGTGGACGCGGCGATCAAGGCCCGTTCCGGTATGCCGGTGAAAGTGAACTGATCGCCTCGGGCTTCAGTGACAATGCCAAGAAGACGCCTGCGGGCGTCTTTTTTTATGGCCTGAAGTGCTGTCAGGATATTTACGCCGGGCGCGTCACCGTGATTAACGGTTTTTTATTCCCCGCGCGTCAGAAATAAAATAGCCGCCGTGTCGGCGGCCATTTTATTTCTATTACAGGCTGCCGCCGACTGAGGTCGAGGTGGAGCCGATAGTTTCACGGAAATGTTTTGCGTAGTCCGCCACTTCCTGCTGCGTATGCGTCAGGCCATAAAGCCCCAGCCCCACACCGCCTGCAACGCCGCCGATGAGGGTGCCGACCAGTTGGCCGACGGCACCGGCAATAAAGCCACCTGCGCCTGCGGATTTGCCTGCAATCAGCGCGCCGGTCATAGCGCCGTCCAGCAGCCCATCCCAGGCCGCGTTCAGATCGCCACCGCTAACGTACTGTTCTTCATATTGACTAAGTACTTTCATATACAATCCTTATAAATAAAAGGGCGACTTAGTGGGTTTGATTAAATTCGAAAATAACGCCGTAGCGCTATTTCACTTTAAAAATATAACAGCTGATAATCTGTTGGCAATAATATATCCAATGAGAAATATTGTTTGGTTATATATGCGAATATTTATTTTTTGTCGATATTTTTATGACAGGGGTTGAGAATGTTCTTGGTTAAAAAAGGCGATATCACTGGAGAACCCATCATGCCCTTATTGCGGACGGGCTGAGGCGATTTCCTCTTGTCGTTGCCGTGGGTCCGCTGTGGCTGTCACTATTTTCACATTTCAGGCTCTGTTACCCGTTAGGCGAATGCGTCCGCCCTGTGATTATTCCATTAAAAACTATAACTAATTAATGGGTTATATCTCCGCGCTCGCCTCCCGTCATTGAAAGAATTCTCGCAAAAAATCCACACTGTGAAAATAAGATCACACAAGCGTAACAAAAGGTAAACAAACCCCTCCTATATTGGCTGCTTCGCTTTTGGGAGGGAGTGTCATGCGTAACTGGAACGAACCGAAAAAGAATAAAGCGCACATCGAGCTGATCCCGATGATCGACGTGATGATGTTTTTATTGGTGTTTTTCGTCTTGATCAGCCTGAACGTCATTCCGGCGCTCGGGCTGAAAACGCAGCTGCCGTCTGCCGGCAGCGCGCAGCAGCTGAAACCGCAGAAAAAAGCGATCGTCACGCTGGGGGCCGACGAGCAGCTGCAGCTGGATGGCCAGCCGATCGCGCTCGACGCGTTGGTTAATACGCTGAAGCAACAGCAGCAGGCCAACCAGACCACCACCATCATCGTCAACAGCGACAAGGGCGTGGCGGTCGAGCGGCTGGTGGCGGTCATGGACAACCTGCGCCAGGGCGGTTTTCTCTCCGTCTCCATCGCGACACGGAAGCTGTGACATGTATCTGCTCTATCGCTCACGTCATCTTTTCAGCTGGCTGCCGGCGCTGATTGTCGCCGGTTGCCTGCTGTTCGCCAGCCAGCAGGCGGCGCTGAAGATCCAGCCGCGCTACGACGAAACCGCCATCGAACTGGCGCTGGTGGAGCCTGAACCGGCGCCTGAACCCCAACCGCAAACGCCGCCGGACCCCCAGCCCGAACCGCCTCCGCCCGAGCCGGAGCCGATCCCCGAACCGGTGGTGCCGGCGCCGGAACCGATCGTGGAAGCCAAGCCGGTGCCGAAACCGCAGCCGAAGCCCAAACCCAAACCGGTGAAGGAGAAAGCCAAACCGGTAGAGAAGCCTAAAGCGACGCCGGCGCCTGCCGCCCCGCGCGCGCTGGTCAGCAAACCGGCGGCGCAGCCCGCCCCGGCCGCCCCGGTGGCGCCGAAGGTGAACGCGCAGGCGATTGAAAACGGCTATCTGCTGGCCTTGCGCCGCGAGCTGGAACAGCGCAAGCGCTACCCGAGCGGTCGCCAGGCCTCGCTCGAGCGCCCGCAGGGCAACGTCGAAGTGTGGCTGGAGGTCGATCGCAGCGGGCGGGTGCTCTCTTCCGGCATCGCCAACAAAGCCGCCAGCATGCTGCTGAACCGCGCGGCGATGAGCAGCCTGCAAAGCATCAGTTCAGTGAAGCCGTTCCCGAGCGAGGCGTTCGCCGGGCAAACAACCAAAAGATTTACCGCAACGTTCAATTATCAGGCGCCTTAGCGCAAGGGTTAATCGTTTGATTTTTATGGGATGCACACAATGAAATCGTTTAATCGTTCTGGGATCTATCTGGCGGTGATGTCGGCGATGCTGCCGGGTGCCGCGCTGGCGGCCGACGCCACCGATGTCGGCACCATCAGCGTCAAGGGGCAGTCGCTCGGCGGCGGCATGATGGTGCAGGATGACAGCGCCAAGGCGCGTTCCACCGTCACCAAAGAGGCGATGGATAAAATGCCGTCGGCGGCCAACGCCATCGACAAGCTGAAGTTCACGCCGGGCCTCAACGTCAACAGCAATGACGCCAGCGGCCTGAGCGGCGTGGACTACACCATGCGCGGCATGAACTCGGATCAGATCGGCCTGTCGATGGACGGCATCCCGATCAACGACTCCGGCAACTACGCGGTATACCCGAACCTGCTGGGCGATGCGGAAAACCTGGAAGAGGTGTTCGTCACCCAGGGCTCTTCCGAAGCGGACGGCCCGCACATCGGCTCCAGCGGCGGCAACATCGGCCTGGTAACGCGCCGCCCGGCGAAAGACTTCGGCGGTTTCGTCAAGCAAACGCTGGGCAGCAACAGCCTGAGCAAAACCTTCGCCCGCCTGGACACCGGCGAGTACAACGGCTTCAGCAACTGGCTCTCCTATTCGCACACCGAAGCGAAGAAGTGGCGCGGCGAGGGGCGGCTGTACTCCGACAAGTTCGAGATGAACTCGCTGTATGAAGACGGCAACGGCAACAGCAGCAATCTGGTGATGAAGTACAACCGCCAGAACAACACCAACTACAACACCCTGAGCAAGGCGCAGTTCGAAAACGACGGCCGTGACACCGACTATGCCACCACGCCGGAGTACAACAACAAAGGGCAGTTGAACAAGTATTACAAGATTGAACGCAACCCGTTCGAAAACTTCACGCTGTCGTTCACCCAGAAGCTGCAGCTGCGCGATAACCTGTCGCTGACTCTGCAGCCGTATTACTACTGGGGCAACGGCGGCAGCTTCAACGGCCAGACGGCGTCGGTGCTGTCCAACACCTCCAGCAAGGCCGGGCAGTACGATCTCAGCAACCTGAAATCCAACACCTATTACCGCCCGTCGTGGACCCAAACCTGGCGGCCTGACATCACCACCAAGCTGAAGTGGGACATCAACGAGCAGCACAGCCTGGACGTCGGCTACTGGTATGAGCGCGCGCGTCAGCTGCAGACCCAGCCGTTCATCAGCATCAAGGGCGACGGTAACCCGTCGCAGATTTGGGGCCAGCCGGGCGGATCCGATCAGGTGAAGGACGCCAACGGCAACACCGTTCAGGGGCGCAACCAGTACACCATCACCCCGGCGCAGAAGGTGTGGCTGCAGGACACCTGGTTCGCCACGCCGGACTGGACCTTCGTCGGCGGCCTGGCCTATCAGTACGTGGAGCGCAAAGGGGACAACCGCGGCAGCCTGTACAACGTGCCGGAGAAGCGCAAAGCCACCTATCATGAATTCCTGCCGAACTTCAGCGCCAGCTATAAGGTGAATCAGGAAAACCAGGTGTTCTACAACCTGACGCGCAACATGCGCACGCCGCCAAACTACGTGCTGTACAACGTCGGCGACTCGCTCAGCACCAAGCCGGAACTGAGCTGGAACCACGAACTGGGCTGGCGTTTCCAGCAGGAAGACATGCTGCTGAGCGCCACGCTGTTTTACATGCGCTACAGCGATCGCCAAATCTCCACCACCAACTCGGCCGGCGACTACGAGATGATGAACATCGGCAACGTGGAGAACAAAGGGCTGGAGCTGGAGTGGAGCGGCCAACTGCCGCATAACTTCAACTACTACACCTCTTATACCTACACCGAGTCGAAGCAGAAGAGCGACATTGTCAGCAACGGCGGGCTGCCGCTGCCGACCTCCGGCAAAGAGGTGCCGAACGTGCCGAAAAACCTGCTGAACATGACGCTGGGTTATGACGACGGGCTGTATTACGGCAGCGTCAGCGGCAAGTACGTCAGTTCGTTCTACGGCGATCTGACCAACGACGAGAAGATCGGCGGCCGCACGGTGTTCGATCTGGCGGCGGGGGTGCATCTGCCGGTGGACAAGAAAATCGTCAAAAGCGCCGCGCTGCGCTTTGGCATCAGCAACCTGTTTGACAAGGAATACCTGACCTCGGTGCGCACTACCACCTTTAACGCGGCGCCTTACGGCGGCGTGAAGGCCAGCACGCCGTATTACAACGTCGGCGAAGAACGCACCTTCAGCGTCTCGCTGGAAGCCACCTTTTAACTGAATATCCCGCCGCCTGACGGGCGGCGGGGAAGAGGAGCCCTGTATGGACGCCAATCTGTTGCACGACATTATTTTCTACGTGATGTACGCCGCGCTGGCGATCGCGCTGGTGATCATCATCGAACGCACGCTGTACTTCGCCTATACCCAGCGCCAGGCGCGCCGGCTGGAGCAGGCGCTGACGCCGGACGTGCGTCGCGCCGCCGATCTGCCTGACGAGCTGACCCAGCGCAACAGCCTGCCGATGGCGGTGATCGCGCCGGTATTGGCGCAGAAGCACCGCGCCGGCGACCGCGAGGCGATCGGCGATCTGATCGACGCCCAGTACCTGCTGAGCAAGCCGCCGATGGCGCGCGGCCTGTGGCTGCTGGAAACCGTGGTCACCGCCGCGCCGTTGCTGGGGCTGCTGGGCACCGTGATGGGGATCATCGAAACCTTCAAGGCGCTGGCCGCCTCGGGGGTGTCCGAGCCGAGCCTGGTGTCGGCCGGGATGGGCACCGCGCTGTATGCCACTGGCCTCGGCATCGCCATCGCGCTGCTGTGCCTGGTGGCCAACAACTTCCTGCAGAGCCGCATGGAGCGCATCAACGAACTGCTGAAGGTGCTGTTGATCCGCGCCGGCCAACCGGCCAGCCGCCCGGAGAGCGGCAGCGGCGAACAATGGGTTGACAGCGGAGCGCCGCGCTATGCCTAATGGCCATCCAGTACGGCGGCCGCTCGGCCGCCTTTATACGGCATTGTGGGGCGGTTGTTTGTTGATGTTGAGCCAGAGCGCTGCGGCGCGTTTTGCGATTCCCGGCTACGAGCTGGTGTACACCGCGCCGGTGGAAACCGCGCTGCAGGCCGACGACCTACGCAACACCGCCGAGGTGTGGCGCGAGATGTTCGACGCGGCGAGAACCCGCATCGATTTGGGGCAGTTCTACGTGGCGAATCAGGACGGTTCGCTGCTGGATGGCGTGCTGCAGCACCTGAAGGCGGCCGGCGAACGCGGGGTGAAAATCCGCTTTTTGGTGGAAGATAAGGGCATTCGCATTTCTACCGCCGAGACGCTGGAACAGCTGAAGGCGATCCCCAATCTGGAGCTGCGCATTATTCCTTACCAGAAGCTGAGCGGCGGCATCCTGCACGCCAAGTATCTGCTGGTGGACGGCGAACAGGCGTTCGTCGGCAGCCAGAACTTCGACTGGCGCGCGCTGGAGCATATTCACGAAACCGGGCTGCGCATCAGCGACGCCAAGGTGGTGGGGCAGATCCAGGCGATCTTCGAGCAGGATTGGCAGGCGCAGGCGCTGCTGGCGCAGGATAAGCCGGTGCCGCCGCTGCCCGATTCGCCGACGACGGCGCCGACGCAGGGCAACTATCTGGTGGCCAGCCCGCGCGCCTACAACCCGGCGGGGGTGATCGACTCGCAGGCCGAGCTGCCGCGCTTGCTGGCCGGCGCCAAGCGGCGGGTGCGGGTGCAGGTGATGGATTACGCACCGCTGTCGTTCGGCCCCGAACGCAGCCGCCCCTTTTATGCGGTGATCGACAACGCGCTGCGCAGCGCGGCGGCGCGCGGGGTGCAGATCGAGCTGATGGTGGCCAACTGGAACACCAAAAAGCCGGATATCGCCTGGCTGAAGAGCCTGGCGCTGGTGCCGAACGTGCAGATCAAAGTGGTGACCATTCCACCGGCCAGCAGCGGCTTCATTCCGTTTGCCCGGGTGATCCACAGCAAGCTGATGACCATCGACGATGAGATTGCCTGGGTGGGCACCAGCAACTGGACCGGCGGCTATCTGGACAACTCGCGCAATCTGGAGCTGGTGATGCACAGCGCGGCGATGAGCGGGCGGTTGGACAAGCTGTACCAACAGCTGTGGAACAGCGTCTACGCCGAACCGTTGCGGCTGGATTACGACTACCCGCAGCCCAAGCCGGGCGGCGAATCCTGATAAGCAGGGCGCGGTTAATCCCCGCGCCCTGTGTTTTTACCGTCGCCAGCCGGCCTTCTCCAGCGCCGTCACCAGCTGCTCGGCGCTCAACCCTTCCGCCCGGTGGCCGTTGCCGCTGACGGTATTGGCCGCCAGCAACGCATTCACGATCGCTTCCTCCACCGCTTCCGCTGCCGCGGCGAACAGCGCCGAAATGTAGTCGTTGTTCACCATGCGCAGCGGCGTGGTGAAAGCGCCTTTATTGGCGTAGTCGGCGGGCGGCAGGCCGTCGTTGCCGGTGGCGAAAGCGATGAAAATGTCGCCGCTCGAGTCCTCGGTGCCGCCGCCGGTGCGGGCGATGCCGATGCTGGCGCGCTGCGCCAGCCGCGCACACTGGTGCGGCAGCAGCGGCGCGTCGGTCGCCAGCGCCACCACGATGGAGCCCATGCCGGGATGCGGCAACTGCGGCGTGAACGGCGAGGGGAGATGCCCCAGATGCCGGCCTACCGGGTAACCGCCGACCAGCAATGATTCGCGCTTGCCGTGGTTCGCCTGCACGATGGCGCCCACCGTCCAGCCGCCCTGATCGGCGGGCAAGCGGCGCGACGCGGTGCCGCTGCCGCCTTTGAATTCATGGCAGATCATGCCGCTGCCGCCGCCGACCGCGCCTTCCTGCGGCAAGCCGCCCCGGGCCGCCTGCTGCGCCTGGCGCACGTGCTCGGCCTTGACGTGAAAGCCGTTGATGTCGTTGAGCAGGCCGTCGAAGGTTTCCATCACCACCGGCATATTCCAGTACACCGCATTGTCGCTCGCGGGCAGCGCTTCACGCTCCAGCGCGATCAGCGCATCGCGCACCACGCCCACGCTGTGGGTGTTGGTGAAGGCGATCGGGCTGGTCAGCAGGCCCGCTTCGCGCACCCATTCCAGGCCGGTGGCGTCGCCGTTGCCGTTCAGCACGTGCACGCCGGCAAAGCAGGGGGCGTGGCGGGCGGAGCCGGGGCGCGGTTCGATCACCGTCACGCCGGTGCGCACGCTGCGCCCGTCCGCCAAATCGGCATGAATGCTGGCATGGCCAACGCGCACGCCGGGCACGTCGGTGATGGCGTTCAGCGGGCCGGGCGTGCCCTGTCCGATGATAAT
Organism: Serratia sp. HMSC15F11; assembly: GCF_001808215.1. Classification (NCBI taxonomy): domain Bacteria; kingdom Pseudomonadati; phylum Pseudomonadota; class Gammaproteobacteria; order Enterobacterales; family Yersiniaceae; genus Serratia; species Serratia sp. HMSC15F11. The sequence goes on along the minus strand of NZ_KV792494.1, from coordinate 95,040 downwards.
GCCCAGATCCTGAGCGCGCTGCGTCATGGTTATTCTCCTTCTATTGAGGGGGCGGCGAGGGGCGCCGTCTGGCGGCCGCGCAGATGGTTCAGCGCCAGCCCGAAGCCGATAATGCCGGCAATGATAATAAAGTCTTTCAGGCTGCTGGCGATCAAAATCGTCCACAGCACGTACAGGCAGCACAGCAGCGCCACCACCACCGGCAGCGGCCACAGCGGCATCAGGTACGGGTGGTGGAAGTGGCGGCGACGGCGGCTGATCAGCGCCGCCACCGCCATGATGATGTACACCAGCAGCAGCAGGATCACGGTGAACGAGGTCAGCGATTCGAGATCGGAGCAAAACGCCAGCAGCGCCGACGGCACGCCGAACAGCAGGGTGGCGATCCAGGGGGTGCCGAAGCGCGGGTGGATGATTTTCAGCGCCCGGTTAAACGTCGGCAGCCAGAAACCGTCGCGCCCGCTGGCGAACATCATGCGGCTGAACTGCGCCACGATGGCGATGATGGCGTTGAACACCGACAGATAAATCGCGCCGCTTACCACCCGCGCCAGCGTCGGGCCGCCGAGCTGGGTGACCACATAGCCGACCGGATCGGCCTGTTTGGCCATCTCGGTCAGCGACGGCGAGCCGATCAGCAGGGCGGTGAACGGCACCAGTTCCACCAGCACTACGATGACCAGCGTCAGCATGATCGCGATCGCCATCGGCCTGCCCTGTTCGCGCATGTCTTCCGCCATGTACACCGCCGCGCCGTAGCCGTTGTAGGAGAACAGCGCGACCCCGACCATGGCGACGATCGGCGGCAGCGACACCGGCGCCAGGCTGCCCTGCGCGTCCAGCATCACCGGCGCGGTGAGGATCTCCGTGCTCTGATGCGGGTGGCTGAAGCCGAGCCAGGCGATCAGCGCCAGCACCGCCACTTCCACCACCAGAAAGGCGCCGGTCAGCAGGGCGTTGGCCTTGATGTTGAAAATGGCGCAGATGCCGCCGACCAGCACGGTGAGCATGCCGGCGGTCGAGGCGTCGAACTGAGTGCCCAGCGCGGTGTTCAGGTAGGGCACCGCGCCGGTGGCCAGCACCGCCGGCACGAACAGCGAGGCGCTGAGGATAAACAGGTAGGTCTGCAACCCGCACAGGGTGCCGAACAGGCGCTTGATGATGCTGTACTCACCGCCGGCGCTGGGGTGTGCGGCGCCGAGCTCGGCATAGCACAGCGCGATGGCGGCGGCGACGCAGGCGGCGATCAGAAACGACAGAAAGGCGCCGCTGCCGGCGCTGGCGATCGCCAGCGGGGCGATGACGAAGATGGAGCTGGCCGGCGTCACGCCGGACGCGGTGATCATCACCACGTCGAGGACGCTGAGATTGCCTTTGAAGGTGTGTTCAGGGGCGGACTCTTTCATTGGGAACTACTCCATTAACGCTTGGGTGAATTATTGTTTTGCTGCACAGGCTGTACGCAGGAATCAAATGGAGCGCGCGGAAATGCCGGGGAAGTCTCGGACGTTTTATAGTGAGCACCCCGGCATGGTGTATCAACGTAATTGCGCCTGTGTCAGATAAACCAATAGACTCCCGGCGACCGGTATCAGCGCATCGTTAAAGTCGTAATGCGTGTTATGCAACGGCGCTGAGTCACCGGCGCCGATGTTGATGTAACAGGCCGGCACTCGTTGAGCCATAAAGGCGAAATCATCGGCGGCGAGGATGGGAGGATGATCTAAAACCACGTTGCCGGCCCCGAAATGCTGCACCGCTACGGCCCGAGCCAGGCGTGTCGGCTCCTCGTGGTTGATCTGTGACGGATAACTTATGGCCGCTTCGCTGATTTTTGCGTTGACGCCGAAGCAGGCGGCCTGATGCTGCACGATGTCATTGACGCGGGTGACTATCAGTTGCCGCTGTTGCTTATCGAAGCTACGCAACGAAAGCTTCATTTCCAATTCGCCGGGGATCACATTGAAATTGGTACCGGCATGAATGCTGGTAATGCTGACGGCGGCACAGTCAAATGGATTGACGTTGCGTGCAATGATGGTTTGTAACGCCTGGATCATGGCGCCGGCCGCAACGATCGGATCGCAGGTAAAATGCGGTGAGGCGGCGTGACCGCCTTTGCCTGTGATATGGATGTGCAGGCTGTCTACTGAGGCCATGACAGCCCCCATGCCGATACTCATCTGACCGAATTGCAGCGTGGGGGAAGGGTAGTTATGCCAGGCGAACAGCATGTCGCAAGGGGCGATGTCCATTAGCCCATCTTGCAACATCGCTTCTGCGCCGGCACCGCTCTCCTCGGACGGCTGGAAGATAAGATTAAGCGTGCCCGAAAAGCTGCGGGTTTGTGCCAAATGCCTGGCAACGGCCAGTAGGGTCGCCGTATGCCCATCATGGCCGCAGGCATGCATGACGCCAGCGTGGCGACTGACATACGGACATCCCTCGGCTTCGCTCATCGGCAACGCATCCATATCGGCTCGCAGCCCGAGGGATTTCTCTCCTTTTCCCACCTTGAGCGTGCCGACCACACCGGTACCGCCAAGGCCGCAGGTCACTTTATATCCCCACTGCGCCAGGTAATCTGCGACTATCTTACTGGTGCGATGTTCCTGGTAACCTAATTCAGGATGTTGATGAATATCCTGCCGTATGCGCCGCATTTCTTCAAAAGAATCAAGCAGGCCGGGAACGCAATGTTGTTTCCAATCGATCATGCTGCCAACTCCTTATTTATCATTGTTCATAGTCACGTTGCTTGAATAAGCAGGTGGCGATCAGGCTGATGGCCAACATACCGATCAGGTACCATGCCGGTGCCATGGGGTTGCCGGTGACACTGAGCAGCCAGGTCACCGCGACCTGTGCTGTGCCGCCAAACAGCGTCACGCCCAGTGCGTAGATCATTGACATACCGGTCGCCCTGACTGGCCGAGGTAGCGCTTCGACGATCAGGAGGGTACTGGTAAGCATATTGATGCCCAATGCGACAATCAGCAGCAGACGGCATGCGACGGCCAGCCAGAGTGAATCAGCCATGCCGAGAAACCAAAAGGTGGGATAGGCCATGACGATGCCCGCCACAATGGAGAAAATCATGGCGTTTTTATGATTCTTGAACCGATCGACATAGCGTCCTGCGAAGTAAACCGAAATCACCTGGATGACGGCGGCGAGGCAACTGAACAAATAAGCGATGGGAGCGGCAATGTGGTGGGTTTGGATCATGTAAGTCGGCATATAGAAAAGTACGATATATATCATCGCCGTACCGGACATGATTATCATCACGCCGAGAATTAAATCGCGGCGGTAGCTCGTCAGCATTTGCTGCGCGGGGTGGGCAGCATTCCCTTCGTTCTGTTGAGCACCAATAAAGGTTTCTTCAACATGGCGACGAATATAGACCCCGACTGGGATGATGAGCAGGCCGATGATGAAGGGAACACGCCAACCCCAACTGTAAAGCGATTCCTCAGATAAACTGGAGGTTAATAACAAGCCTAGTGAAGCGCCAAACAGGGCGGCAATCCCTTGGCTGATAGACTGCCAGCTAACAAAGAATCCGCGCTGATTGGCGCCGGCGGACTCCAGCAACAGCGTGGTCGCTGACCCGACCTCCCCCCCGGCGGCAAACCCCTGTAAAAGACGGCCAATGACGATAAGCACCGGCGCCAACCAGCCGATTTGCTCGTGAGTCGGCGCGAACGCGATGAGTGCGGTACCGATGCCCATGAGCATGATAGTCACCAGCATCGCGGCTTTGCGGCCCTGGCGGTCGGCATAACCGCCCAGTAACACGCTGCCCAAAGGCCTCATGACAAAACCCACACCAAAGACGGCAACTGCCATCAGCAATGAGCCGTAGGCGGTATCGCTGGGGAAATATAATTTGCCGATGACCATGGCAAAAAAGCTGTAAACCGTGAAGTCGAAGATTTCCAGCCCGTTCCCCAGGCTGGCTGCCATGATCAATCGATAGTTATTGGGTTGGGTTGTCAGCTCAATCTGATCATGAGCACACGGCATGGCGCGGCTCCCTGCAGCATCGTGAATACCCATGCTATTTTTAAACTGCGGAGGGTCAGGTTGCTGGTGCATGATGAAAGTCTCCATTAACACATCAGTAAATTATTGTTAGTCGCCAAGACATCACGCAGGAGCAACGGCGATGGCATGTGTTTGGCGACTCGGTTCTTATGACACTGCGCTAGTGGAAGTCAGGGGTTCCCTGGTATTGGTGTTTGTATCCTTCTTATGTATTTGAATTCACAAATGGGAGAACAGGTTACCCCTGCCCCGATGGGAAGCTGAAGCTGGCGCGCCGGGCATCGCCGGAGGCCGGCCAGCGCTGGGTCACGGTCTTGCGTTTGGTGTAGAACCTGACGGCGTCCGGGCCGTAGGCGTGCAGATCGCCGAACAGCGAGCGTTTCCAGCCGCCGAACGAGTGGTAGGCCACCGGCACCGGCAGCGCCACGTTGATCCCCACCATGCCGACCTGGATGCGGCTGGAGAAGTAGCGCGCCGCTTCGCCGTCGCGGGTAAACAGACAGGTGCCGTTGCCGTATTCGTGGGCGTCGATCAGGGCCATCGCCTCCGGCAGCGACGCCGCGCGCACCACGCCGAGCACCGGGCCGAAGATCTCCTCCTGATAGATGCGCATGCCGGGCGTCACGCGATCGAACAGCGTCGGGCCGAGGAAATACCCCTGGCTGGGGCGGCCGTCTGCGCCGATCACGCTCAGTTCGCGGCCGTCCACCAGCAGCTCGGCGCCTTCGGCCACGCCCTGATCGATATAGCCTTTTACCTTCTGATAATGCTGTTGGGTCACCAGCGGCCCCATGTCGTTGCGGTTGTCGCTGCCGGGGCCGACGCGCATGGCGGCCATCTGTTGCCGCAGCCCGGCGATCAGCGCTTCGGCGGTGCCGTCGCCCACCGCCACCACCAGCGGGATGGCCATGCAACGCTGGCCGCAGGAGCCGAAGGCGGCCCCCATCAGCGCGCCGACCGCGCCGGGGATATCGGCGTCCGGCAGCACCACCGCGTGGTTCTTGGCGCCGCCCAACGCCTGCACCCGTTTGTTTTGCGCGCAGCCGGTGTGGTAGATGTGCTCTGCGACCGGCGTCGAGCCGACGAAGCTTATCGCTTTGACGCGCCCGTCATGCAGCAGCGTCTCCACCGCTTCGCGATCGCCGTTGACCACGTTGAGCACCCCCGGCGGCAGCCCGGCTTCCGCCGCCAGCCGCGCGATATACAGCGCGGCGGAAGGCACGCGCTCGGAAGGCTTCAGCACGAAAGTATTGCCGCACGCCACCGCCATCGGCCACATCCACAGCGGTACCATCGCCGGGAAGTTGAACGGCGTGATGCCCGCCACCACTCCCAGCGGTTGAAACTCGCTCCAGCTGTCGATGCCCGGGCCGGCCTCTTTGCTGTGTTCGCCCTTCAGCAGCTCCGGCACATAGCCGGCATATTCGATATTCTCGATGCCGCGCTGCAGTTCGCCCAGGGCGTCGCTGAGCACCTTGCCGTGCTCGGCGGTGATCAGTTGGCAGATGGCGTCGGCGTGCTGTTCCAGCAGATCCTTGAGCTTCATCATGATGCGCGCGCGCTTCAGCGGCGGGGTGTCGCGCCAGGCGGGATAGGCCTGTTCGGCGGCGGCGATGGCGCGCTCCACCGTGGCGCGGTCGGCCAGCTGTACCTCCTGCGCCGATTGGCCGGTGGCCGGGTCGTAAACCGGCTGGCTGCGTTCGCCGGCGGCGGCGGGCTCGCCGTTGATCCAATGGGGAATGGTCATGGTTCTCTCCTTATTCGGTGGCGTTGAGGGCGTCGCCCACGGCGTTGATCAGCGCATCGATCTGCGCTTCGCTGCTGATGAACGGTGGCGCCAGCTGCAGGGTGTCGCCGCCGTAGCGCACATAAAATCCGCTTTCCCAGCAGCGCATCGCCGCCTCGAAGGGGCGCCGCGCCGGTTCGCCCGGCCGCGCCGTCAGCGTAATGCCGGCCGCCAGGCCGATGTTGCGAATGTCGGCGACGTGTTTGGCCCCTTGCAGGCTGTGCACCGCGCGCTCGAAGTAGGGCGCCAGCGCCTGTACGCGCTCCACCATCTGTTCGCGCTGCAGGATGTCCAGCGTCGCCAGCGCGACCGCGCAGCTGACCGGGTGGGCTGAGTAGGTGTAGCCGTGCGGGAATTCGAGCTGGTAGTCCGGCTCGCCGCCGTTCATGAAGGTTTGGTAGATCTCCGGCCGCACCACCACCGCGCCCATTGGCTGCGCGCCGTTGGTCACCTGTTTGGCGATGTTCATGATGTCCGGCGTGACGCCGAACGCCTCGGCGCCGGTCATCGCGCCGCAGCGGCCGAAGGCGGTGATCACTTCGTCGAAGATCAGCAGGATGTCATGCTGGGTACAGATTTCGCGCAGGCGCTGCAGGTAGCCGACCGGCGGCACGATCACCCCGGCGGAGCCGGAGAAGGGTTCGACGATCACCGCGGCGATCGTTGAGGCGTCGCGCAGCGCGATGATGCGGTTGAGCTCTTCCGCCAGCTCTGCCCCCTGTTGCGGCATGCCGCGTGAAAAGGCGTTGCCGGCCAGCAGGGTGTGCGGCAGGTGGTCTGCCTCGGCACCGGCGCCGAACGTCTTGCGGTTGCCGGCGATGCCGCCGACCGAGATACCGCCGAAGTTAACGCCGTGATAGCCCTTTTCCCGGCCGATAAAGCAGGTTTTGCCCGCCTGGCCTTTGGCGCGCCAGTAAGCGCGCGCCATTTTCAGCGAGGTGTCCGCCGCTTCCGAACCGGAGCCGGTGAAGAACACGTAATCCAGCCCCGCCGGCGTCAGTGCCTTGATCTTGTTGGCCAGTTCGAACGACAGCGGGTGGCCGAACTGAAACGCCGGCGAGTAATCCAGCGTCGCCAGCTGGCGCTGGGCGGCGTCGGTGATTTCCTGCCGGCCGTGCCCCAATCCGCAACACCATAATCCGGACAGGCCGTCGAAAATCTTTCTGCCGTCATGGCTGGTGTAATACGCCCCCGCGGCTTGAGTAATGATGCGCGGCTGCGCTTTAAAATTACGGTTACCGGTAAAAGGCATCCAATGGGCTTCTAACCCTTCAGCATCGAGACTATTTAGCGGGTGATTTTCAGCGGCCATGTTTTCCTCCGAACAGGAAAATAAGAGCGATTAATGAAATAAACCGAGTTGTTAACGAATTGTTGTGCGAAATTGACTATGTACCGCTTGTTCTCTACTGTGAATAATCATATGTCGAAACTTACTTAAGGTTTTATGCAAGTAAAAAAGCGCGCGCTGTTAGGGCAATTGTCGGATATGGATCTGCGTTTGCTGCGGGTATTCAAGGCCGTGGTCGACTGCGGCGGCATGAGCGCCGCCGAACTGGAGCTGAACATCAGCCTGTCGACCATCAGCAAGCACATCAAGGATCTGGAGCAGCGGCTGGGCCTGACGCTGTGCCAGCGCGGGCGCGAGGGCTTTGCGGTCACCGACGAGGGGCTGTTGATCTACCAGGAAACGGTCAACCTGCTGGCGGCCACCGAGGCGTTCCGGCGCGGGGTGGACGAGGTGCACCAGCGCATGGGCGGGCAGCTGCACGTGGCGATATTCGATCATACGGTCAGCAATCCGCAGGCGCAGATCGGCCGGGCCATCGCGTTATTCAGCGAGCGTGCGCCGGAGGTTTCTTTGCAAATGTACGTGGAGCCGATTAATACCATTGAACGCGGCGTCATTGACGGGCAATTTCAGGTTGGCGTTATTCCCATGCACCGCAGCGCGGAAAGTTTATCTTATCATTCGTTATTCAGTGAGAGGATGTTCTTATATTGCGGCGCGCAGCATGAATTATTTTCCGCCCCCCATGAAACATTAAATTGGGATCTGCTGCACAATTATGCCTTCGCCGGATTAGGCTACCATTCGCCGAATATGGAACTGAGCCTGCAGCAACATTTGCATCGCAAGGCGACGGGGTTCGCGCAGGAGTCGATCGCCACGCTGATCCTGTCCGGCAAATACGTCGGCTTTTTACCCGATCACTACGCGGCGTTTTTCGTGGCGCAGAATATGATGCGGGCGATCAAACCGGCACTGTTCCGCTATCACTGCGAATACTCCAGCGTGCTGCGCCGCTCGCCGGTGCCGCAGCGGGTGGTGAAGCTGTTCCATGAGTGCCTGCTGGCGGCCCACGGAACAGCGTGACGCTTACTGCTCTTTCTTCTTGCCGAAGATTCTGATCAGCGCGCCGACCAGGATGCCGACCGCGATGCCGGCGAAGATCCAGCCGATGATGCCCATTTCCTTACTCCTGCTAGTGCGTTGATCTGATTATATAATCATTCGACGCGAAACGCCTCTTCGATCATCCGTTGCCGCTGTGCCGGCGCATAGTCGATCCAGGAATTCTTGCTGTTGGATTTCTCCAGCGCCACCGCCAATTCCTGGCTGGAAATCGGCAAATCGTCCTGCCAGAACGGCGCGATGGCGTGGCGGGTGATGAAATCGGTCAGGTAGCTCTCTGGGCTGCCCTGCCAGTGCGGGTACAGGCGCGCGGCCAGTTCGGCCATCAGCGCGCGTTGCTGCGGCTGTTCGCTGCTTTCCAGCAGGGCAAGGAACGGCAGCAGCAGGCGGCCGCAGACCTGGCCGTGGTGGTAGTCGCGCAGCGCGCCGATCTCGCCGGCGATGCCGTGAATGACCCCCAGCCCGGCGGCGCTCAGCGTCAGCCCCCCAAGGTACGAAGCTTGCATAATCGCTTCGCGCGCCGCGTCGCTGCGGTTGAGCGCCGGCCAGGCCGCAAGGAAGTGGCGGATGCCGCTCAGCGACATGTCGCGCGTCATGGCGCCGGCGGTTTTCGACAGATAGGCCTCGAACAGGTGGGTGAAAGCGTCGATGGCGCAGTAGGCCAGCACCTTGTCCGGCGCGCCCGCCAGCAGCTGCGGATCGAGAATGGCGGTGTGCGGCACGAAGTTATTGTGGCGCAGCGAGGCCTTCACTTTGCTGACCTGGGTGTCGGTGATCACCGCGTTCTGCGTCACCTCGCTGCCGGTGCCGGCGGTGGTAGGAATGGCGATCAGCGGCAGGGTGGCGCCGCTGATTTTGCTGTCGCCCACTTTTTCCATATAGCGCAGCGTCGGCAGCGGATGCTCCACCAGCGCGGAGAACGCCTTGGCGGCATCCAGCACGCTGCCGCCGCCGATGGCCACCACGCGCCGCGCCTGGCCGCGCCAGCGCGCCACCCAGGCGTCTATTTCCTGCGGCGACGCCTCGTGGCTGACGATCTCGGTGCCGATGAGCAGCGGCGCCAGCGACTCGCGCAGGCCGGCGTACACCGGGCCATTGAGAAAAGATCGGCAGCTGAACAGCAGCGTCGGCTGCGGATCGGCAAGCAGCAGCGGCGGCAGTTGCTGGATGCTGCCGTGGCCGAACCAGGTCTGGTGGTTGGCGATGATGTGGCTGACGGACATGAGGTCTCCTTGGCGGCGTTGCAGGGCGCGATGCCACAGCATAAGCCAGCGGGCGCGGAGCGGCCACCGCTTTCCCCGCTGCGGCAACTTGTGAGTTGTTTAACATGTAAACGATCGCGTTCTTGCATTTCGGCGCGCCGGATGCTTTTTTTAACAGTACTGGCTGCCATGCGGCCAACCCCCATCCGAAATCGGTAGATTGTTAATGTATTAATAATGGCGAGGCGGGTATGGATATTCAGGTTGAACGCTTGTCTGCGGTGATCGATGCGGTGGCCAGCCCGCGCTTTTATCCCAGCCTGTTGAATTGGCTGGAAGGGTTTTTCGCCTTCGACAACGCCATCGTCTATGCCTTCGAACGTGGCCGGCCGCCGCGCTGCCTGATCAAAACCGAACGGGAAAACAGCGATGCGGTTAACCAGATCTATCAACAGGGCGCCTATCTGCAGGATCCGTTTTACCGCGCGCTGAACGACGGCGGCGAAGGCGAGGTGCTCACGCTGCGCCAGCTGGCACCCTGCGGGTTTTATCACAGCGACTATTACCGTAATTTTTATCGCAAGACCGGCTGGCACGATGAGGCCGGCGTGCTGCTGCAGCTGACGCCGGAGCGCGGGCTGGGGGTGTTCTTCGGCTCGGCGTGCCGCACGGTGGCGGTGCGCTACCCGCAGCGTGCGGATCTGCGCAGCGCGCTGACGCTGGTGAAAAGCGTGGCGCGGCTGCACGGCGAAGTGGTGGCGGCGCCGGCGGAGGCCGACACGGGGAACGACGATGGCGCGCAGGCGCGTTATCTGCTGACGCCGCGCGAGCGCGAGATCGTCGATCTGATCCTCGCTGGCTGCGGTTCGCAGCAGATTGCCGACCGGCTGTTCATCAGCCTCGGCACGGTAAAAAATCACCGCAAGAACATCTACGGCAAGCTGAACATCGGCTCGCAGGCCGAACTGTTCAGCCTGTTGCTGACCGCCCCGCAGCGCCGCAGCGCGTGAATGTTAATTTTTTGTAGCGAATGTCCCTAAGGGGACATAGCGGCACGGCTGCCGGCTCCCGATAATCCGATGTCATGGCATAGGCAATCGGGAGTGCGGCAGTGAACAACGAAATCGAGTCCTTAACCTACTACGCGGCGACCAAAAAATACGATCTGCGCTTCCCGACGCTGGAAGAGGATCTGGACGTCGACGTGGTGATCATCGGCGGCGGCTTCTCCGGCATCAACACCGCGCTGGAGCTGGCTGAGAGGGGCATCACCAACATCGCCATTCTCGAAGGCCGCTATCTGGGCTACGGCGGTACCGGGCGCAACGGCGGCCAGGTGATGGCCGGCATCGGCCACGATCTGGAGAAGATCAAGCGCCACGTTGGCCCGGCCGGGCTGGAAACCATCTTCAAAATCAGCAACCTCGGCGCCGGCATTATCCGCGAGCGCATCAAGAAATATGACATCGACGCCGACTTCTGCTTCGGCTACGGCTATCTCGGCAGCAACGCGCGCCAGGAGAAGACCCTGCGCGGCTGGCTGAAGGAATTCAAGGCGGTAGCGCCGCAGGAGGAGATTGAGCTCTACACCGGGGCGGAGGTGAAGCAGGTGGTGGGCTCCGACGCTTACACCTGCGCGCTGAAACACATGGGCGGCGGCCACGTGCATTCGCTCAACCTGCTGCTGGGCGAGGCCAAGGCGCTGAGCGGCTACGGGGTGAAAATCTTCGAGAACAGCAGCGTGCTCAACGTGGAGTATGGCCCGCGCATCACGGTGCGTACCGCCATGGGCTCGGTACGCGCCAACAAGATGCTGTGGGCCTGCAACGGCTTCCTCAACGGCATGGAGCCGCAGATCTACCGCAAGACCATCAATACCTACGCTTTCCAGCTGGCCACCGAGCCGTTGTCTGACGATCTGATCCGCCAGATCAGCCCGATCCGCGGCGCCTACAGCGACATCCGCCCGGTGATCGACTATTACCGGGTGACCAACGAAAACCGGCTGCTGTTCGGCAGCGCCACCCGCTTGATCGAATATTTCCCGTCGGATCTCAAGGCCTGGAACCGCAACCTGATGCTGAAGGTGTTCCCGTACCTGAAAGACGTGAAGATCGATCTGGCCTGGGGCGGCCCGCTCTGCTGCAGCGCCAACCTGTTCCCGCAGATTGGCACGCTGCCGGATCGCGATAATGTGTTTTACGTACAGGGCTACTCCGGCTTCGGCGTGACGCCGAGCCACATCGTGTGCAAGGTGTTGGCGGAGGGCATGAGCGAAGGATCCGATCGTTACGATCTGATGAGCTCGATCCCGCACGTCAACATCTTCGGCAAGGACAAGCTGCGGCGGGTGATGACCACCGCCGGTAAGGTTTGGCACCAGACATCCGGCTACTGGAAAGGCCGCCGTTAACCCTCAGAGGAGAATCACATGAAACCGTTACTGCTTAAACAACCGCTGCCGGAACTGCTGGAGATCGGCAGCGTCAGCAACCTGGGCGCCACGGTGATCGCCGGCACGCCAAACGTCGGCGTGGCCAGCATTTTCGGCGAACCGACCGACAACCTGAACTGCGGCGTGTTCAGCTGCACCCGCGGCAGCTTCGTGATGGAGTATCCGTTCGCCGAGCACGCCACGGTGTGGGAAGGCAGCGCGACCCTGACCAACGAACGCACCGGCGAATCGGTGCAGTATCAGGCCGGCGATTCCTGGTTCGTCGAGAAGGGTACCCCGGTGCGCTGGGACATCACCTCGGATCGCTTCGTCAAACACTATCTCGCCATCGTCGAAGGCTGACGCCGTCATGCCCCCCTCGGCCCGCTGAGGGGGAGCGCCTTAGCCTAACACCCGCGCAGTAAAATCGGTCACCCGCTTGAGGATCTGATCCTTATTGGTTTCGTTAAAGCTCTCGTGCCGCCCACCCGCATTGATCATCCGCTCGAAATCGTCGCCGCGCAGACGAGCGAGCGCGGTTTGTGTTTCGCTCATCAGCACCAGCCGATCGTCGTCGCCGTGGATCCACAGCGTGGGCAGCGCGCCGAAGCCCGGCCCGGCGTTGATGGCGGCGAGGATCCGCTGCATGGCGCGCAGGGTGGGGCGCTTGAACGGCCCGTGCCACACCAGCGGATCTTCCTGATACGCCGCGCCGACCGCCGGATCGCGCGCCAAGGTGGCGGTATCCAGCGGCGCGTCGGGGATCGTCGGCAGTTCGGCCAGATCGGAGATCGCCGTTCTGTCGCCGAGCAGCGGGCCGGACAGCACCAGCGCACGCACCTCCTCGCCGTAGCGCTGCACGTAGCGGGTGGCGATCATGCCGCCCATCGAGTGGCCGATCACCACCAGCGGCAAGGTGGGGTATTGCTGCCGGAAATGGCTGACCACGCGCTGCACGTCGTCGACCACGGCGTCATAATCTTCGATCAGCACGCGTTCGCCCTGCGACAGGCCGTGGCCGAGGTGATCGGGGCCAAACACCCGCGCGCCCTGTGCCTGCAGCGTGCGCGCCACGTATTGGTAACGGCCGAGATGCTCGCCGTAGCCGTGTATCAGCAGCGCCAGATAGCGCGGCTGGTCGTTTCCCCAGTCGTGCACGGCGATGGCGCCGTGACGGCCTTTGATAAAGCTGACGGTTTGTTCGGGCATCTTATTGTTCTCATGGTGGTAGGGTTGCCCTTCAGCGTAGCGGCTGGTGGCGAGGTTGTCAGGGGCGCCGGGTGCGGCGCCCGCAAAGAGGGGATTACAGGCCGAACTGGCGCGCCAGCTCGTCGAGCGCTTCGCGCTGGAAGCGGTTGAAGGCGTCGCGCGGCTGCTGTTGCTGGATAAACGCCAGCAGCGGATCCTGCACTTCAGTGCGCACGCCGCTCAGCTGTTCCATCACCGCCAGCCCGCAGAACGGCACGTAGGATTCGGCATAGCCGCCTTCGTGCACCATCACCAGCTTGCCGCCGCACAGCCGGTCGGCGGCGTCCTGCACCAGCGCGGTCATGGCGCGGAAGCTGTCGCTGTGCAGCTGCATGCGCGCCAGCGGATCGAGGGCATTGGCATCGTAGCCGCAGGCGACGATGATCAGCTCCGGCTCGAATTTTTCCAGCGCCGGGATGATGATGCGCCGCATGGCGTGCAGGTAGCCGTCGTCGCCGGCGCCGGCCAGCATCGGCACGTTAACGTTGCAGCCCGCCCCGTCGCCTTCGCCGCGATCTCGTTCGCCGGAATAGCCCGCTGGGAAGCAGCCGTCCTGATGCAGCGACAGCGTCAGCACGTCGCCGCGCTGCCAATAGATGTGCTGGGTGCCGTTGCCGTGGTGCACGTCCCAGTCGAGCACCGCCACCTTACCGAGGCCATAGCGGGCCTTGGCGCGCTCGATGGCGATGGGAATATTGGCCAGGAAGCAGAAGCCCATCGATTGATCCGGCAGGCAGTGGTGGCCCGGCGGGCGTGACAGCGCATAGGCGTTATCCAGCTCGCCCTGCAGCACCGCCTCCACCGCCGCGCAGGCCAGCCCGGCGGAGAGCTTGGCGATTTCATAGCTGCCCGGCCCCAGCGGCGCCTCTTCCCCCAGCAGGCCGCCGCCGCTGTCGCTCACCTGTTTGAAACGCTGCAGATAGTGGGCGGGGTGAATGCGCAGCAGGTCTTCTTCCGTCGCCGGTTCGGCGCTCAGCAGGGTGAGCTGGCGCGACAGGCCGGACACGTCCATCAGGTTCTTCATGCGCCGTTTGGTTTCCGGCGACTCGGCGTGGCCGGCGCCCGAAGGCGGTTGCACCCAGCCGCCGACCGGCAGGGTGGTGGCGTGCAGGCCGGTGCTGTGCCAGAAACAGCGTTCATCAAACAAGAAACCGGTTGTTCTTTTCACCTTTCTCCTCCTGTTATACGGCGCGGTGCGCGCGGTGAAGCCAGCGAAATCAACAGCAGTGACAGCAGCGCGCAGCCCAGCGCGCCGAACAGCAAGGCGTTGAAACCGCCGGAAAATTCGATCAGAGAACCGGCCAGCGTGGGGCCGATGGCCATGCCGCCGCCGATCACCAGGTTGATGCCGTTCATCAGCTTGCCGTCGTTATCCAACCCGGCGACGCGCGCCAGAATGAACGGCAGCACGAAGGTCCAGGTGAATTTGAACAGTAGAGCGGCCAGGGCAAAGCGCAGCAGCAGGGGCTGGCCCGTCAGCAGCGCCACGCTGGCCAGCAGCAGGGCGTACCCCAGCACGATCAGGCGTCCACCGCCGAAGCGCGCGCCGATCAGCGCCGCAGCCCCCGCGCCGACGATGCCTAGCAAGGTGGCGACGGCCAGCACCTGGCCGCTGTGGGCCGGCGACAGCCCGGCGCCGGCGGCGATGCCGCCGATAAAGGTCCAGACCGCGCTCAGGCTGATGTAAAAGGTCAGCACCGCCAGCACGGCGCACAGCTTGCGCGCCGGCGAGGCGGCGGGGCCGCTGCGGGCGGTGCGGGCGGCGGTGAAACCGTTGGGGAACGCCGGGATGAGCGGCAGGCAGCACAGCATGATGGCCGCCAGAATCAGGTAGACCGCCATCAGGCCGAAGTGCGCGAACAGCGGCGGCAGCACCAGCAGCCCGACCGCGCCCAGTACCAGCTGGCCGAGCACCCAGAAGGCATAGACTCGACTGGGATTGGCGGTGCCGGCGGCGCAGGTGATGCACAGGATCATCAGGGTGCCGCCCGCCAGTGAGGCGATAAAGCGCAGCGGCAGCAGCAGGGTAAAATCCTGCACCAGCGCCGAAGCCAGGTTGCCGACGATAAACACCAGCGCCGACAGCGTAGCGACCCGCCGCCAGTTGATGCGCCCGATCCACCACCACGCCGGCAGCGTGGCCAGGCTCATGGCGCCGAGTTCGGTGGAGAACAGGTGGCCGATCTGCGCCGGGCCGAGCTGCCATTGTGCGGCGAGCTGGGCGGCCACGGCGGGGGCGGTCATCAGAATGCCCGGCGCGATGGCGGCGAAGACGATAATGGCGGTCAGCAGCCGCGGCGGGCAGGGGAGCGCCGCGCCGACGGCGGGCGCGGAAACTGAATCACTGGACATAAACCTTTTCCCCAAGCGTTGAGTGACGATGAAATATCCCGCCCGGCCCGATTGCGGGCAGGGGGAGGCCGCGCCATAAATGGCGAATATGTTTTGGCATTATTTTCCGGCCGCCGGCAGCGGCGGCCGTTATCGGGCGTTAACCGTGGGCGAGAAAGCCGCCGGCGACCAGTTCGGTGCGGTTCACCACGTCGGTTTTGGCGAAAATATTGCGCATATGGGTTTTCACCGTGGACAGCGAAATGCCCAGCTTCAGGGCGATGCGCTTATTGCTGGCGCCTTCGCGCACCATGTTGACGATCTCTTGCTCTTTGGCTGTCAGCAGCTGCGCCTCGCCGTCGGGCAGCAGATCGCGCGTCGCCAGCTCGATCAGCGGCAGCACCGCGCGCAGGCGGCCGCGCTCCACTTCAGTGAACGGCGTATCGCGGATCAGCGATACCCCGGCGACGATGCGCTTGCGCTGGCGGATGAAGATCTCCGTCATGTCGCGCATGTCGTTCGGCAGCATAAAGTCGTGGTAATAGCGGCGGTTGCCGGCGATCGCCGCCGGGCTCATGCCGACCATGGTGATGTCCTGGCGATGGAAATTGGCCGGCTGCAGCGGATCTATCTGCTGGAAGTGGTTCAGATACTGCTGATGCGTTTTATCGGGCATGCCGTGCAGGATGTAGTGATCCGGCCGCAGGTCGCGATCGACCAGATAAAACACCCCGGCGGACACCGGGATCAGGTGCGTGATGGTCGCCAAACAACTGTTGATAAAGGCATCGGATGCGGTGCTGTGCATGATTCGTGTTCCTCCCTTTATCATTCAATCTGGAGAAGGTTGGCGGTCAAGATATGAACGATACAAGCATAGTTGTAGCAATTTGGCAACACAATAAAAACATATTAACAACGTGAGGTGGGTTGCAATAAAATACATAAATAACAAATAAAAAGTCATGCTTTTTAGATGGTTGATCGGTTTCGAAAAGGTACATTTGTTAATGTATTAACTATCTGCGAATACTTTTCCTTTGAACTTAAAGATTTTTTTCTTGCAGCCAGTCGCTGTTCTATCATTTTCCTTGGGATATGGTAATGCTAGGGAAGGGAATGTCTCGTTCTTAGGAACGATTGCAATTGCATTTGATGTCTCGTTTGCCACGAGTGGGCATGATGGCACATTGAGGGGCGGCGTCGTGGGCGATGGACCCAATGATGGTGTTGAAAGAGGAAATGGATACGATTAAATCTGGCATTCGATTGATATTTCAGAACACTATTCTGATTTTTGTTGTCAGAATATGATAAAAATGCTCTATAGTTTCTTATTGGTTGGTTGGTTGGTTGGTTGGTTGGTTGG
>NZ_KV792494.1:46604-78184 GCF_001808215.1 Serratia sp. HMSC15F11 | reverse complement strand
TTGGTTGGTTGGTTGGTTGGTTGGTTGGTTGGCTGGTTGAATGAAATGAAGCCATATATGGATTAAGAAATGACGAGATGCTCATGTGGCTGCAGCATTGATTTTTTATAAAAATCATTTAGTTAAGCTGGGCGCGGTAGCGTGCCTTTTTTATCTGTGGCAGAGGGTATTCATTTTAATTGCGAGATTTCTCTATGTTTCTATGATTTTTAAGACTGAATCATGTTTACGAAGTGGTGGCTGATGGGATAACTATTTAAATTAATCTGTAGGCCATTTAGATGAAAACTGGAAATTAAACAATGTGAAGAGTTAGATTGTGAATATTAGTGTGTTAAAAAACTTCTCCTGGATGGTCATTGAAAAGATCGTGTCAGTTTTTGGACTGATTTTTGTTACATCTTATGTCGCTAAGTATATTGGGCCATCCGCTTTTGGTACAATGGCTTTTGCTATCTCAGTTTTTGGAATTGTTCAAGCTGTTTCCTTGTTTGGGACTGAGACCATAATTTTTAAACGAATGAGTAGCAATGAGCGCTCCGGTATTCGGCTCATGCTGTCGGCAAAAAAATTGAGGCGAAGTATCTTCTTTGTGCTGGCAACGGTATTAATAATCTATTTTTATTTCATGACAGATACATTGACGTTTGTTTTTTGCCTGGCTGCGAGTATTGCTGCCTATTTTTTTTCTCAGGATGTTATTGCCATTTATAACGATGCGGCTTTGAATTCTAAGTTTAATGCTTTTGCGAACGTTATTGGGCTAGGTGTCAGCCTGTTGCTTAGGTTGGTTGTTGTGCATGCCAATCTTGATATAAAGTTTCTGGCAATCCCTATTATTACTGTGGCCATTATTCCTTATTATATAAGAGTGTTTTTTTTTAAAGCGCGGCATAAAAGAATTAATGGGGATAGATTTAGGGATAGGCGCTATATTATATACATGCTATATGCTGGACTGCCATTGGCGATATCAGGGATATCAATTTCGATATATACTCGTCTGTCACAGGTATTGCTGGCTAAGTTTGGAACAACAGCTGAACTGGGGCTATTCGCGGCAGCCAATACGTTGGCCTCCTCTTGGGCATTTATTAGTCTGGCGTTTATTACCTCCTCGTTCGCTATCATTTATAAAGAGAGTGACAGAGAAAAATCCATTAATGAAGCTGCGAGATTAAATGGTATCGTGCTGTTATTTTGTCTTGTTACGGTTACATTAATTATCATTTTTGGTCGATTTTTCATAAGTGTGCTCTATGGTGAGCAATATAGGGATGCCTACCCTATCATGATTATATTGACTGTCGCTACCGCTTTTTCAGCTATGGGGCCAGTAGCTTATCGTTATATAATTAAGGAGTCTGGGTATAAATTTATATCATACAAAACATTTTTTGTTTTCATTATTAATTTTCCGTTAAGCATGTTTCTAATTTCTCACTACAGTGTTTTGGGAGCTGCATATAGTATGTTAATAACAGAATTTATTTCATTGACGGCGTTGAATTATTTATTCAATCAAGGGGTTGTGGCCAGGATACACATTAAAACATTCAATCCTTTTTTGTATTTAAAAGGAAAGGTGCGTTAATTGTAGATGGAGAGGGTATTGGGTAAGTATTCTTTGTTTTTTCTATGAGGGTTTTTAATTTTTTTAATTCCGCTTTGTTGATTACAGGTTGCAGGAATAATAAATAATAGATATTCTGATATGAACTGTTCTTTTCTCGGTAGCGTAAATTTCCTGTGAAAATGCGAGTGCAGTTTCGATTTAGTCAGCCGTTTTTTGACTGCATTGCAGATTAGATGTAATTAGCACTTATCAGATTGGCGCTTGTCGAAAAATCTCCTGTTTGCCTTCACCGCCACCCATCTCTCTCACTCGTTCATCACTAAGCCCTCGTCCTTAAGGACGATAGTCAGCATTTTCCTTTCCTCTCTATAGTGAGATTACCGCCGCTGGCGGTGAAAAACCTGCAAGCACCTGCATGCATCAGGCCAAAACTATAAGAGGAAATAACCATGAACCTGTCGTCGCGGTTGCACGCCCACCTGGCTCGAGGCAAGGTCGGCTTTCCCACCACCCTGGCCAGTTCGGTCGGGGTGATCATGGCCAGCCCGGTGATCCTGACGGTCACCAGCGGCTTCGGCATCGGCGGCGACACCTTCGCGCTGGCGATGCTGATCGCCTTCATCATGATGCAGGCGCAGCTCACCACCTTCTCCGAAGCGGCAGCGCTGCTGCCGACCTCCGGATCGGTTTACGACTACATCTCCTGCGGCATGGGGCGCTTTTTCGCCATCACCGGCGCGCTGTCGGCCTACCTGATCGTGCACATCTTCGCCGGCACCGCCGAGACCATTCTCTCCGGCATCATGGCGCTGGTGAACTTCGAGCACCTCAATACCCTGATGGAAAGCCACAACGCCTCCTGGATGGTCGGCGTCGGGCTGGTAATCGTGTTCGGCCTGCTCAACGCGTTCGGCATCGAGGCCTTCGGCAAGGCGGAGATCGTGCTGACCTTCGCCATGTGGAGCACGCTGGTGATTTTCGGTATCGTCGGGCTGCTGTCGCCGCATGCGGTGCCGCTCGAGGGCTGGTTCGGCAGCACGCTGAGCCTGAACGATCCCTTCGCGGTGTTCAGCCTGATCGGCATGGCGATGTTCATGTTCGTCGGCTGTGAGCTGGTGACGCCGATGGCGCCGGAGATCAAGCGCTGCGATCGGGTGATCCCGCGCGCGATGGCGCTGGGGCTGTGCGGCGTGGCGGTGTGCATGGCGCTGTATGGCGCGGCGCTCAGCCACCAGGTGGAAAACGTGGTGATCGACGCCGCCAGCGGCACGCGCCTGCTAGAAACGCCGATGGCCATCCCGGCGTTCGCCGGCCAGGTGATGGGCCAGTTCGGCAAATACTGGCTGGGCGTCGGCCTGCTGTTGGCGGGCGCGGCGACCATCAACACGCTGATGGCGGCGGTGCCGCGTATTTTGTACGGCATGGCGCTGGACGGCGCGCTGCCGCGCATGTTCGCTTATCTGCACCCGCGCTTTAAGACGCCGGTGGTCGGTATTCTGGTGGCGGTGTTGATCCCCTGCGTACACGCCTTCGCCATTCAGGGCAACCTTGACAGGATCATTCCGCTGGTGCTGGCGGCGGTGTGCGCCTGGGGTGTGGCCTACCTGCTGGTGACCTGTTCGGTGGTGATCCTGCGCGTACGCCGCCCCGATCTGCCGCGCGCCTATAAATCGCCGTGGTTCCCGCTACCGCAGATCGTTTCCAGCGTCGGCATCGTGCTGGCCATCGTTTACATCACGCCGCCGGGAATGAACCCGAGCGACATCTACATTCCTTTCGGTTGGATGATCGGCCTGACCGCCGCCTATGCGCTGTTCTGGACGCTGTGCGTGCAGAAAGTGAATCCGTTCAAGCCGGTGCCGGTCGAGCAGGTGCTGGAGAACGCGTTCGCCAAGGGTGAAAACGAGGAGGCGCAGTTTGATCGGCTTACTTCCCTCACTTAATCGCGCCTGGCGGCGAGCGCCGTCGGGCTATCGGCCGGGCGCCGCGCTGGATCGTCTGGCGCGCAACCTGGAACCCTACGCGTGCGAACGCCTGGCGCCGAGCCTGCTGCGGCTGACGCTGCCGCAGGGGCCACAGATCGAGATCGGCGAACAGGTCCAGGGGCTGTTTATGGCGCATATCGTCAGCCACCGCTTTCGGTTGCAGGGCCCGTGCGCGATGCAGCTTCCGCTGACGCTGGACGTGGTGACCGGCGGCTGGCTGCGGCGGCGCGGGGTGCGTTATCTGCTGCGCCAGCGCCATGCGGCCGCGCAGCGGGTGCTGGACGGCCTGCAGCGCTACCCGCAGATCGGCGAGACGCTGGCGCAGCTGGATTTTCGCCGCGTGCGGCTGACGGTGAACGACGGGCGTTGGCAGGTGGAGATTGAGCATTTCGCCGCATCGGCGGTGGTCAGCCGTTTGCCGGCCGGCCGCCGCTACCTGCGGCTGGATGCCGAACAGCGGCGGCTGCTGTTGAGCAGCCTGCTGATGATCGGCCAACTGATGGAGAAGCTGAATCATGAATAGAGTGGTTGTGATTACCGGCGGCGGCACCGGCGTCGGCGCCGCCTGCGCCCGTCTGCTGGCGGCGCAGGGCGATCGGGTGTTCATCATCGGCCGCCGCCCGGAACCGCTGGCGGCGCTGGCGCAAGAGATCGGCGCGCAGGCGCTGGTGGGCGATGCCGCCAGCGGCGAGAGCTGGAACCACGCGCTGCTGCCGGCCATTCTGCGCGAAGCCGGGCGCATCGACTGCCTGATCGGCAGCGCCGGCGGAATGGGCTTCAAGCGCATCACCGAGATGACCGACGCGCAGTGGCAAGGGGCGATGGACAGCAACCTCAACAGTGCTTTCGCCAGCGCGCGCGCCTGCCTGCCGGAGCTGATTAAAAGCGGCGGCAACCTGCTGTTCGTGGCCTCGATCGCCTCACTGGCCGCCGGGCCGGAGGTCTGCGGCTACGTCACCGCCAAGCACGCGCTGATCGGGCTAATGCGCTCCATCGCCCGCGATTATGGCCCGCTGGGCGTGCGCGCCAACGCGGTGTGCCCGGGCTGGGTGACCACGCCGATGGCGGACGAAGAGATGCAACTGCTGATGGACGCCCATCAGATTTCGCTGGAGCAGGCTTACCAGATGGTCTGCCGCGACGTGCCGCTGCGCCGCCCGGCCAGCGCCGAGGAGATCGCCCGCGTCTGCCGTTTCCTGTGTTCCAGCGAAGCTTCAATCATTACCGGCGCGGCGCTGGTGGCCGACGGCGGCTCCACCATCGTCGATGTGCCGACCCTGGCTTTCACTTCCCTGTAAGGAGCATTTCCATGAGTTCAGAAGCGGTATTCATTCAGGTTGGCGCGCTGGCGGAAGGCTTTGCGCCGCACAGTAATACGCTGGAACGGCAGCACGGGCTGGCGGGCACCACGCTGACGCTGCGCTTTAGCGACGGCGCGACGCAGCGCTGCCGGTTTACCGACGAGCAGACGCTGGAGTGGGGCGAACGGCGCAGCGTCGCCTATCGCGCCACCAGCATTCGCCCCGGCGTGCTGTTCATCGATTTTCTCGATCCTGCCCGCGCCAACGCCAGCATTACGCTGGTATGCGACCGCAATCAGGGCAACTTCACCGCGGTGTACGGCCAGCTGCCGGACGAAGCGCAGGCGCGGCTCGACGCCTTCAGCCGGGTGGAGCAGGGGCTGCCGCTGACCGCGGTCGAGGCCGAATTCCGCTTCGGCACGCTGGATGACGCCGACGTGGCGCCACCGGGCTTTACCGATGAGCTGATCGGCATGCGCAACATGTACACCTACAGCCCGACCGAACGGTACGAGCACATCTACCTGAACGATAACTTCTACGCCTGGCAGTGTCTGGACGGGGTGGAGAAAGGGCTGGCGGACGTCGATCGCTGCCACTACGTGAAGGTGGCGGAGCAGCTTTATCTGTTCGTCTGGCGCGAGAAGATCATACCGACGCTGGGCGTGGTGATGATCGATCTGCAGGGCATGCGCACCGACGGCAAGATCCTCGGTTATCAGGGCAGCGATTTCAGCGCGCTGAGCAACTTTGCGGTCGGCGCCCATGCGCAGGTGTTGAACACCACGCGCCACCCGCGAGGATAGGGCGATGAGCGCAACCTATGCGGCCGACGCCTTTGCGGGGCAGGCGGTGCTGGTGACCGGCGGCGCTCAGGGCATTGGGCTGGCGATCGTCAGCGCCTTTGCCCGGCTGGGCGCCGAGGTGACTATCGCGGACGTGCAACTGCCGCAGGCGCAGGCGGCGGCGCAAACGCTGCGGGGTGAAGGGCTGAGCGTGCAGGCGCTGGCTTGCGATCTGGCCGAACCGGGGCAGATCGCTGAGCTGGTGACGGCGGTAGGTGAGCGGCATCAACGGCTGGACGTGGTGATTCACAACGCCGCTTACTTTCCGCTGACGCCGTTCGCCGCCATCGACGCGGCTCTGCTGCAACGCACGCTGAGCGTCAATCTGATGGCGCCGTTCTTTCTGGCGCAGGCGGCGCTGCCGTGGATGCGCCGCCGGGGCGGCGGCTGCCTTCTGGTGACCTCGTCGGTGACCGGCCCGCGGGTGGCCTACCCGGGGCTGGCGCACTACGCCGCCTCCAAGGCCGGGGTGAACGGGTTTATTCGCGCGGCGGCGCTGGAGCTGGCGGCGGAGAAAATTCGCGTCAACGGCGTGGAGCCGGGGATGATCCGCACGCCGGCGATGGCCAACCTGGGCGACGCGCAGGTGAATCAGGCGATCGCCGCCTCGGTGCCGCTCGGGCGGCTGGGGGAACCGGAAGACATCGCCGCGGCGATGGTGTTTCTCGCTTCGCCGGCGGCGGCCTACATCACCGGCCAGACGCTGGTGGTGGACGGCGGTGCGCTGTTGCCGGAAACGAATGCTCTGCTTACCTGACGCTACAGCGTTGTTGGCTGCAACGTCAATTAATTTGAGAATTCCGGTTGGTTAAATCACTGCTTGGCGGGATGCGCGGTGACGTTGGCGGGCAGGCTGTCGCCCAGCGTGATCAGCTCGTCCAGCAGCGTCATCAGCTGGTCCATTTTCTGCCGCGAGAAAGCGGCTTCAATCTCGGCGTAGCCCTGTTCCACCTGGTGGCGCGCCACTTCATACAGATCCTGGCCCTGCTGGGTCAGCGACACGTACAGCTTGCGCTGATCGTTGACCGGCTTCAGGCGGAAGATCAGCTTGTCACGCTCCATGCGCGACAGAATGCCGGTCAGGCTGGGGCGCAGAATGCAGGTTTCCGCCGCCAGCTCGTGGAATTCGATCGAGCGGCTGTTGGCCAGCACGCGGATGATGCGCCACTGCTGTTCGGTCAAATTGTGGCTTTTCAGGATCGGGCGGAAGAACCCCATGGCGGTTTCACGCGCCTGCAGCAGGGCGATGGTTAACGATTCATGCATAAGTTTGGCCTTAGCTATCAAGGTGTTCGTTGTTACGGCGCTCGTTATGGGGGCGCCTGCCCCGCAAAGCCCGATTTTGTTAATAACTTAATAGTAGCCAAAGTTACCCGTAGGGATAAAGCAAAAATGCGGGGCGCAGCGAAAAATGGCGATAAAAATGATTAATACATTGAATAATCACGCTAATGTTCGTTATTTGTGAATATTTTGTTATCACGATCACAAATCACTCCAAGCGCATTGCGTAAAAGCTGCACAGCGTATAAAAGTAATCATTAATATGTTAATGAATGCCGGTTGTCATGTTTTGCCATTGGAGGAGTTCGCATGAAAGGCACCGTATTTTCCGTTGCGCTGAACCACCGCAGCCAACTGGACGCCTGGGATCAGGCGTTTCACCAGCCGCCGTATCAGACCCCGCCCAAAACCCCGGTCTGGTTTATCAAACCGCGCAACACCCACCTCGCCAACGGCGGGGCGATCCCGTTTCCGGCCGGTGAAACCGTGCACAGCGGCGGCACGCTGGCGGTGATCATCGGCGATACCGCGCGTAAGGTGCCGGCGGCGCAGGTGAGCCGTTATCTGGCCGGTTACGCGTTGGCCAACGACGTCAGCCTGCCGGAGAGCAGCTTCTACCGCCCGGCGATCAAGGCCAAATGCCGCGACGGATTCTGCCCGCTGGGGGAGATCGGCCAGTTGGCGAATGCCGATCGGCTGGAGATCGTCACCGAGATCAACGGCGTGGAGCAGGATCGCTGGTCCACCGCCGATCTGGTGCGCTCGGTGCCGGAGCTGATCGCCGCCATCAGCGACTTTATCACCCTGCAGCCGGGCGATGCGGTGCTGATCGGCACCCCGCACCAGCGGGTGGAGATCAAACCGGGGGATGAGGTGACGGTGCGCGCCGCCGGCCTGCCCACGCTGACCAACCGCGTCACCCAGGCAGGAGCCGCATCATGAAACATGCCCGTATTCGCCATCATGGCCAGATCTTCAACGTGCAGGTGGACGAGCAGCTGCGCGTCACGTTGCCGAACGGCGAGGTGCTGCAGGAGCGCGAAGTGGAATGGTTGCCGCCGGCGCAGGGCACGGTGTTCGCCCTGGGGCTGAACTATGCCGACCACGCCAGCGAGCTGGAATTCAAGGCGCCGGAAGAGCCGCTGGTGTTCCTCAAGGCGCCGAACACCCTGACCGGCCACCGCCAGGTGTCGGTGCGCCCGGCCGGCGTGGAGTATATGCATTACGAAGCCGAGCTGGTGGCGGTGATCGGCAAGACCGCGCGCAACGTCAGCCGCGAGCACGCCATGGAGTATGTGGCGGGCTACAGCCTGTGCAACGACTACGCCATTCGCGATTACCTGGAGAACTACTACCGGCCGAATCTGCGGGTGAAGAGCCGCGACACCCTGACGCCGATCGGGCCTTACATCGTCGATCGCGACGACGTCGCCGATCCGCACCGGCTGGCGCTCAGCACTTACGTCAACGGCGAGCTGCGCCAGCGCGGCAGCACCGCCGACATGATTTTCGACATTCCGTTCCTGATCGCCTACCTGAGTGAATTCATGACGCTGCAGCCGGGCGACATGATCGCCACCGGCACGCCGAAAGGGCTGGCCGACGTGCAGCCGGGCGACGAAGTGGTGGTGGAGATCGAGGGCATCGGCCGTCTGGTTAACCACATTATCAGTGAAAAAGATTACGAGGAGAGCCTGCGATGAAAACCATCAACCACTGGATCAACGGCAAGAACGTCGCCAGCAAAGAGTACTTCACCACCACCAACCCGGCGAACGGCGAGTTGCTGGCGGAGGTGGCCTCCGGCGGCCAGCTGGAGATAGACCAGGCGGTGGCGGCGGCGAAAGAGGCGTTCCCCAAGTGGGCCAACACGCCGATGAAAGAGCGCGCGCGCCTGATGCGCCGCCTGGGCGAGCTGATCGACCAGAACGTGCCGCAGATCGCCGAACTGGAAACCGCCGACACCGGCCTGCCGATCCACCAGACCAAAAATGTGCTGATCCCGCGCGCTTCGCACAACTTCGAGTTCTTCGCCGAGGTGTGCCAGCAGATGAACGGCAAGACCTACCCGGTAGACGACAAGATGCTCAACTACACGCTGGTGCAGCCGGTGGGGGTGTGCGCGCTGGTGTCGCCGTGGAACGTGCCGTTCATGACCGCCACCTGGAAAACCGCGCCTTGCCTGGCGCTGGGCAACACCGCAGTGCTGAAGATGTCCGAACTGTCGCCGCTGACCGCCGATCGCCTGGGCGAGCTGGCGCTGGAGGCCGGCATTCCGGCCGGGGTGCTGAACGTGGTGCAGGGCTACGGCGCCACCGCCGGCGACGCGCTGGTGCGCCATAAAGACGTACGCGCGGTCTCCTTCACCGGCGGCACCGCCACCGGCCGCCGCATCATCGAAAGCGCCGGGCTGAAGAAATTCTCCATGGAACTGGGCGGCAAGTCGCCGGTGCTGATCTTTGAAGACGCCGACATCGAGCGGGCGCTCGACGCCGCGTTGTTCACCATCTTCTCGATCAACGGCGAACGCTGCACCGCCGGTTCGCGCATCTTCATTCAGGAGAGCATCTACCCGGAATTCGTCAAACGTTTCGCCGAGCGCGCCAACCGCCTGCGCGTGGGCGATCCGCAAGATCCCAACACCCAGGTGGGGGCGCTGATCAGCCCGCAGCACTGGGAAAAAGTCTCCGGCTATATCCGCCTCGGGGTGGAAGAAGGGGCGACCCTGCTGGCCGGCGGCCCGGACAAACCGGCCGGCTTGAGCCACGGCAACTTCCTGCGCCCCACGGTGCTGGCGGATGTCGACAACCGGATGCGCGTGGCGCAGGAGGAGATCTTCGGGCCGGTGGCCTGCCTGTTGCCGTTCAAATCAGAAGAAGACGGCCTGCGCATGGCCAACGACGTGGAGTACGGTCTGGCGTCGTACATCTGGACGCAGGATGTGAGCAAGGTTCTGCGCCTGGCCCGCGGCATTGAAGCGGGCATGGTTTTCGTCAACACCCAAAACGTACGCGATCTGCGCCAACCGTTCGGCGGCGTGAAAGCCTCCGGCACCGGCCGCGAAGGCGGCGAATACAGCTTCGAAGTGTTCGCCGAAATGAAGAACGTGTGCATTTCCATGGGTGATCACCCGATCCCTAAATGGGGCGTTTGATAGCGTCTCTGGCGTTTAAAATTGACAAACATACCCTAAATAATTCGAGTTGCAGGAAGGCGGCAACTGAGCGAGTCCCGATGAGCTTACTCAGGTAAGCGATTCGGGTGAGTAAAGGCAGCCAACGCATCTGCCGCTTGAAGTATGACGGGGATAGGAGGACTTATGGGTAAGTTAGCGCTAGCCGCCAAGATTACACATGTTCCATCGATGTATCTGTCGGAAATCCCTGGGAAAAACTTTGGCTGTCGGCAGGCGGCCATCGACGGCCATAAAGAGATCGGCGCGCGTTGCCGCGAGATGGGCGTCGACACCATCGTGGTGTTCGACACCCACTGGCTGGTAAACAGCGCCTATCACATCAACTGCAGCGCGCACTTCTCCGGCGTGTACACCAGCAACGAGCTGCCGCACTTCATTCGCGACATGACCTACGACTACGACGGCAACCCGGCGCTGGGGCAGTTGATCGCCGACGAGGCCTGCAAGCTGGGCGTGCGCGCCAAGGCGCACGACATCCCGAGCCTGAAGCTGGAATACGGCACGCTGGTGCCGATGCGCTACATGAACGCCGACAAGCATTTCAAGGTGGTATCGATTTCGGCGTTTTGCACCGTGCATGACTTCGCCGACAGCCGCCGGCTGGGCGAGGCGCTGAAAAGCGCCATCGAGAAATACGACGGCACCGTGGCGGTGCTGGCCAGCGGCTCGCTGTCGCACCGCTTCATCGACGATCAGCGCGCCGAAGAGGGCATGAACAGCTACACCCGCCAGTTCGATCAGCAAATGGACGAACGGGTGGTCAAGCTGTGGGAAGAGGGGCGCTTTCGCGAGTTCTGCGAAATGCTGCCGGAGTATGCCGATTACTGCTACGGCGAAGGCAACATGCACGACACCGTGATGCTGCTGGGCCTGCTCGGCTGGGACCAATACGACGGTAAGGTGGAGTTCATCACCCCGCTGTTCGCCAGTTCCGGCACCGGGCAGGTTAACGCCGTGTTCCCTTTGCCCGCTGAAGCCTGAGGTGTGTGAATGCCCCATTTTTATGCTGAATGTACCGACAACATCCGCCGCGAGGCGGATTTGCCCACCCTGTTCGCCAAGGTCAACGAGGCGCTGGCGGCGACCGGCATCTTTCCGCTGGCCGGCGTGCGCAGCCGCGCCATCTGGCTCGACACCTGGCAGATGGCCGACGGCAAGCAGGACTACGCCTTCGTGCACATGACGCTGAAGATCGGCCACGGCCGCACTCTGGAAAGCCGCCAGCAGGTGGGCGAGATGCTGTTTGCGCTGATCAAGGAACACTTTGCCGCGCTGATGGCGCAGCGTTACCTGGCGCTCTCTTTCACTATGGAAGAGCTGGATCCGGTGCTGAATTACAAACAGAACAATGTCCACGCGCTGTTCAACAAGGCGTGAATAAGGGGTCGTAAATGCTGGATAAAGAGCAGGTTAACCGCGCCGTACAGCGCCTGCATCAGGCGGAAAAGAGTCGTGAACAGATCCGCGCGCTGTCGCTCGATCATCCCGAGATCACCATCGAAGACGCCTATGCCATTCAGCGGCAGTGGGTGGAGCTGAAGATTGCCGAGGGGCGCACGCTCAAAGGCCACAAGATCGGCCTGACCTCGCGCGCCATGCAGGTGAGCTCGCAGATCACCGAGCCGGACTACGGTGCGCTGCTGGACGACATGTTCTTCAACGACGGCAGCGACATTCCGATCGATCGCTTTATCGTGCCGCGGGTGGAGGTGGAGCTGGCGTTCGTGCTGGCCAAGCCGCTGCGCGGGCCGAACTGCACGCTGTTCGACGTGTACAACGCCACCGACTACGTCATTCCCGCGCTGGAGATTATCGACGCGCGCAGCCACAACGTCGATCCCGAGACTCAGCGGCCGCGCAAGGTGTTCGACACCATCTCCGACAACGCCGCCAACGCCGGGGTGGTGATGGGCGGGCGGCCGATCAAGCCGGATGCGCTGGATCTGCGCTGGATCTCCGCGCTGCTGTACCGCAACGGCGTGATTGAAGAATCCGGCGTGGCGGCGGCGGTGCTCAACCACCCGGCCAACGGCGTGGCCTGGCTGGCCAACAAGCTGGCGCCGTATGAAGTGGAGCTGGAAGCGGGGCAGGTGATCCTCGGCGGCTCCTTCACCCGGCCGGTGCCGGCGCGGCGAGGTGATACCTTCCACGTCGACTACGGCCCGATGGGCTGCATCAGCTGCCGCTTCGTCTAAAAAGCAGGCTCGGCGAACCGGGCCGCAATAAACCGGGCGGGCCATGCGCTACGCCCGCTTGTCAGGGAGAATGCGATGTTAACCAACCACTTCAAGCGTGCACTGCAGGAAAAACGCCCGCAGATCGGGCTGTGGCTCGGGCTGTGCAGCAGCTACAGCGCCGAGCTGCTGGCCGGCGCCGGTTTCGACTGGCTGCTGATCGACGGCGAACATGCGCCCAACAACGTGCAAACGGTGCTGGGGCAGCTGCAGGCGGTCGCGCCTTACCCGAGCCAGCCGGTGGTGCGGCCACCGTGGAACGACGCGGTGATCATCAAGCAGCTGCTGGACGTCGGCGCGCAAACCCTGCTTATCCCGATGATTCAAAACGCCGAACAGGCGCGCGACGCGGTGCGCGCCACGCGCTATCCGCCGCACGGCGTGCGCGGCGTCGGCAGCGCCCTGGCGCGCGCTTCGCGCTGGAACCGGGTGCCTGATTACCTGCAGCAGGCCGATGAGCAGATGTGCGTGCTGGTGCAGATTGAAACCCGCGAAGCGGTGAAAAACCTCGACGCCATTTTGCAGGTGGAAGGGGTGGACGGCGTGTTTATCGGCCCGGCGGATCTCAGCGCCGACATGGGCTTTGCCGGTAATCCGCAGCACCCGGAGGTGCAGCACACCATCGACGACGCCATCGCGCGCATCCGCGCCGCCGGCAAGGCGCCGGGCATTTTGATGGCCAACAAGGCACTGGCGCAGCGCTAT
Source organism: Serratia sp. HMSC15F11 (assembly GCF_001808215.1). NCBI lineage: Bacteria > Pseudomonadati > Pseudomonadota > Gammaproteobacteria > Enterobacterales > Yersiniaceae > Serratia > Serratia sp. HMSC15F11. Next base: position 65,058 of record NZ_KV792494.1, on the reverse strand, counting down.
CTGGAGGCCGGCGCGCTGTTTGTCGCGGTGGGGGTGGATACCACCCTGCTGGCGCGGGCGGCGGAAGCCCTGGCGGACGAATTCAAACGGGGCGGGGCACAAGCGCCTTCATCGGGAGTCTACTGAACCATGAACCACGTCGATTCGCTGCAGCCGGCCAACCCGGCGCAGCAACATAAAGCGTTAACCGCCGCCGAGCAATCGGTGATTAAAAAGTTGTTTCGGCGCCTGATCATTTTCCTGTTCGTGTTGTTTGTTTTCTCTTTCCTCGACCGTATCAACATCGGCTTCGCCGGGCTGACGATGGGCAAAGATCTCGGCCTCAGCTCGACCATGTTCGGGCTGGCGGCGACGTTGTTCTATGTCACCTACGTGATCTTCGGCATTCCGAGCAACATGATGCTGAGCCGGGTCGGCGCGCGGCGCTGGATCGCCACCATCATGGTGCTGTGGGGCATCGCCTCCACCTGCACCATGTTCGCCACCGGGCCGACCAGCCTGTACGTGCTGCGCATGATCGTCGGCATCACCGAGGCCGGTTTCCTGCCGGGCATTCTGGTGTACCTCACCTACTGGTTCCCGGCGTTCTACCGCGCCCGCGCCAACGCGCTGTTCATGATCGCCATGCCGGTGACCATGGCGATCGGCTCGCTGGTCTCCGGCTATATCCTGGCGCTGGACGGGGTGATGAACCTGAAGGGCTGGCAGTGGCTGTTCCTGCTGGAAGGCATTCCGTCGGTGCTGCTGGGCGTGGTGGTGTGGTTCTACCTCGACGATACGCCGGCCAAGGCCAAGTGGCTGACCGACGAGGAGAAAGCCAGCCTGCAGGCGATGATGGAGGCCGACAAGCTGCAGCTGGTGCAGCCCAACGGGCCGAGCAGCCACCGCGCGCTGCAACAGCGCAGCCTGTGGCGCGAGATCTGCACGCCGATCGTGCTGATGTATACGCTGGCCTATTTCTGCCTGACCAACACCCTGAGCGCGATCAACATCTGGACGCCGCAGATCCTGCAAAGCTTCAACCAGGGCAGCAGCAACGTGACGATCGGCATTTTGGCGGCGATCCCGCAGATCTGCACCATCGCCGGCATGGTGTGGTGGAGTAAACGATCCGACAGGCTGCAGGAGCGCAAGCATCACACCGCGCTGCCGTACCTGTTCGCCGCCGCCGGCTGGCTGCTGGCGTCCGCCACCGATCACAGCCTGATCCAGTTGCTCGGGATCGTGATGGCCTCGGTCGGCTCCTTTACCGCCATGGCGATCTTCTGGACCACGCCGGATCAGTCGATCAGTCTGGAGGCGCGCGCGGTGGGGATCGCGGTGATCAACGCCACCGGCAACATCGGATCGGCGCTCAGCCCGCTGTTGATCGGCTGGTTCAAGGATCTGACCGGCAGCTTCAACTCCGGGCTGTATTTCGTCTCGGCGCTGTTGATCGTCGGCGCCGTGCTGGTGTGGCGCATCCCGATGAAGGATTCGCGCCCGAGAGCGACGCCTTGATGCGTAAGTGGGCATGATTGCAGGAGGTCATGAGGTGCGGAAAAGTACCGGCTTTATCGCCAACATCGATATTTGCAAAGAGTATGACGCGCGCTACGCCGCCGACGAGGTGCACTACGAAACCTTCGCCGGGTTGGCGGCGTTCTTCGGCCGCGACATGCAGGTGCATTGGCACGACTGCTTCTTCCAGGTGCATTTCCTGGAGACCGGCAAGATAGAGCTGCAGCTCGACGATCAGCACTATTCAGTGCAGGCGCCGCTGTTCATCCTCACGCCGCCGTCGGTGCCGCATGCGTTCTTCACCGAACCGGACAGCGATGGCCACGTGCTGACGGTGCGCCAGGAGCTGATTTGGCCGCTGCTGGAGCGCCTGTATCCCGGCAGCAACCTGGCGCTGGACATGCCGGGCATCTGCCTGTCGCTGGCCGACGCGCCGCAGGAGCTGACGGCGCTCAGCCACTACTGGGCGCTGATCCGCCGTGAGTTCGGGCAGAACCTGGCCGGGCGCGAACAGACGCTGGCGCTGCTGGCGCAGGCGGTGTTCACGCTGCTGCTGCGCAACACCGCGCTGGAAGACAGCGCCAACAGCGGCGTGCGCGGCGAACTGCAGCTGTTTCAGCGGTTCAACAAGATGGTGGACGAGCGTTTTCGCGAGCACCTGCCGGTGCCGGAGTATGCGCAGGCGCTGGGGGTGACCGAATCGCGGCTCAACGACCTGTGCCGGCGCTTCGCCAACCGGCCGCCCAAGCGGCTGATCTTCGATCGGCTGCTGCGCGAGGCCAAACGCATGCTGCTGTTCAGCGCCTGTACGGTGCATGAAACCGCCTACAGCCTCGGCTTCAAGGATCCGGCCTATTTCGCCCGTTTTTTCAATCGGCTGGAAGGCTGTTCCCCCTCGACCTACCGCGCGGCGCAACACGCCCTTTCGTAACCGCGATCACAGTTTGCCGCGAAAGCGGCAAACTGACCTGAAAAGTACCGGCGATTGCCGCAAAAGTCTCTTCTCGAAATCGGCTTTGGTAGCTTCAATTAAGCAACCAAAAGAAAACATTATTTTAACAAATGGCCGATTCCACGGCCTGAAAAATGCCGATGACGAGGAAGACCCGATGAAACCAGAAGACTTTCGTGCCGACAGCAAACGCCCGTTCACCGGCGCTGAATACTTGAAAAGTTTGCAGGACAGCCGCGAAATCTACATTTACGGCGAGCGCGTGAAAGACGTCACCACGCACCCGGCGTTCCGCAACGCGGCGGCATCAGTCGGCCAGCTGTACGACGCGCTGCACGATCCGGCCAGCCAGGATCGCCTGTGCTGGAATACCGACACCGGCAACGGCGGCTATACCCACAAATTCTTCCGCTACGCCCGCAGCCCGGAAGAGATGCGCCAGCAGCGCGATGCCATCGCCGACTGGTCGCGCCAAAGCTACGGCTGGATGGGGCGTACGCCGGACTACAAGGCGGCCTTCGGCTGCGCGCTGGGCGCTTATCCGGAGTTCTACGGCCAGTTCGCCGACAACGCGCGCCACTGGTACAAACGCATTCAGGAAACCGGGCTCTATTTCAACCACGCCATCGTCAACCCGCCGATCGACCGCCACAAGCCGGTCAACGAGGTGAAGGACGTCTACATTCAGGTGGAGAAAGAGACCGACGCCGGCATCATCGTCAGCGGCGCCAAAGTGGTGGCTACCAACTCGGCGTTGACCCACTACAACTTCATTGGCTTCGGTTCGGCGCAGGTGATGGGCGATAACCCGGACTTCGCGCTGATGTTTGTGGCACCGATGGACGCCGAAGGGGTGAAGCTGATTTCGCGCGCCTCCTACGAGCTGGTGGCCGGCGCCACCGGATCGCCGTTCGACTACCCGCTCACCAGCCGCTTCGACGAGAACGACGCGATCCTGATCATGGATCACGTGCTGATTCCCTGGGAAAACGTGCTGATCTACCGCGATTTCGACCGCTGCCGCCGCTGGAGCACCCAGGGCGGTTTCGCCCGGCTGTTCCCGCTGCAGGCCTGCGTGCGCCTGGCGGTGAAGATGGACTTTATCACCGCGCTGCTGCAAAAGAGCCTCTCGTGCACCGGCGTGCTGGAGTTCCGCGGCGTGCAGGCCGATCTGGGCGAAGTGGTGGCCTGGCGCAACCTGTTCTGGTCGCTGAGCGACGCGATGTGCGCTGAAGCCACTAAATGGGAAAACGGCGCCTACCTGCCGGATTCCGCCGCGCTGCAAACCTACCGCGTGATGGCGCCGATGGCCTACACCAAGGTGAAACACATCATCGAGAAGAATGTCACCAGCGGCCTGATCTACCTGCCGTCCAGCGTGCGCGACATGAACAACCCGGAGATCGACAAGTACCTGGCGCGCTACGTGCGCGGATCGGACGGTATGGATCACGTCGAGCGCATCAAGATCCTCAAGCTGATGTGGGATGCGATCGGCAGCGAATTCGGCGGCCGCCACGAGCTGTATGAGATCAACTACGCCGGCAGCCAGGATGAGATCCGCCTGCAGTGCCTGCGCCACGCGCAGGGATCCGGCAACATGGATCGCATGATGCAGATGGTCGACAAGTGTCTGGCCGATTACGATCAGCACGGCTGGAAGGTGCCGCACCTGCGGAACAATGACGATATTAATCAGTTGGATAATCTGCTGAAGTAATTCAGGAGGAGGTTGTATGTCTCAGGAAAATGAACAGCGCCTGCGCTTTCGCGACGCCATGGCCAGCCTGTCGGCGGCGGTGAATATCATCACCACCGACGGCCCGGCGGGGCGCTGCGGCATCACCGCCACGGCGGTGTGCTCGGTAACCGATACGCCGCCGACGCTGCTGGTGTGCATCAACCGCAATAGCGCGATGAACCCGGTGTTTCAGGAAAACCGCAGGCTGTGCGTCAACGTGCTCAACCACGAGCAGGAGCTGATGGCGCGCCACTTCGCCGGCATGACCGGCGTCAGCATGGAAGATCGTTTCCGGCTGGAAGAGTGGCAGCTCGGTGCGTTGGGACAGCCGGTGCTGCGCAATACCCTCGCCAGCCTGGAAGGGGAGATCGAGCAGATCCAGAGCATCGGCACCCACCAGATGTACCTGGTGCAGATCAAGCAGATCGCGCTGAGCGAAGCCGGCAACGGGCTGATCTACTTCAAGCGCAATTTCCATTCGGTGATCCACCCGATGGCGGTGCCGGCCTGAGGCGTTGGGGCGCAGCCTGCTGCGCCCCACGTTTCAACTCTTGTTAGCCGCCAGATCGCTCACCAGACGGTTGACCGGATCGCTCATGTTGGTGAATTTGCTCAGCTCCGAGCGGGTCACCACCACGAACACCCCGACGTTTTTCGCCGGGATCATCGCCATGTAGGTAATGAACCCGCCGCCGCCGCCGGTCTTCTGAATGATGCCAGGCAGCCCGTCCTTCGGCGCCATATACACCCAACCCAACCCCAGCGCATCCGCTTGCCCCGGCACGTCCATGCCCTTCAGCGACACCAGATCGTGACGCTGGAAGTACATGGTTTGCTCGCTGGCGGCGGTGGCTTTGCGCGGGCCGCTGGCGCTTGAGGAAAGGAACTGTTGCATCCAGCGCTGCATGTCGCGCGGGGTGGAGTAGACGCCGCCGCTGCCGGCCGCGGCGGTGGTGTCGCGGCAGGCGCTCGGGCCGGCCGCCGCCACCATCAGGCGCGAGCACTGCTCGGGGCTCGGCGTCAGCGTGGTGTCGACCATGCCGAGCTGCGCGGTGATTTTCTCTTTCAGCAGCGCGTTGTAGGGCTTGCCCGCGGCGCGCGAGAGCGCGTCGGCCAGCAGGTCATACGCCAGGTTGGAGTAGGCGGCGTGTACGCCCGGCGGTACCGTGACGTTGGCATGCGCCAGCCACTGCCAGCGCTGGGCCTTGGTCGGCCAGGTGAACACCGGCGTTTTCGGCGGCTTCTTGCCCGGCTGCTCGCGCGGCAGCGAGCTGGTGTGCGTCGCCAGGTTCAGCAGGGTGATCGGCTGCTCGGCGTTGTAAGCCGGCACATAGGCGCCTTTGGGGGCGTACTTGCGCAGCGGGTCGGTCAGTTTGACCTGGCCTGCCGCCGCCATTTTCACCATCACTTCGCTGGTCATCAGCTTGGTGATCGAAGCGATGCGGATCAGCGAATCCGGGCGCGGGCGCAGGTTGTTGCCGGGTTTGGTATCGCCAAAGCTGCGGTTAACCACCTGATTGCCGTCGATCACCACCAGCGCCATGCCGGTGGCGCCGCTGTTGTAGAAAATATGTTCGGCATACTGGTCGACGATTTGCGAAGCCAGCTGCGGGGGCGCGGCCTGCACGGCCAGCGGCGCGGCGCACAGGCCCAGCGCCAGCAATAAAGCGGAGACAGAATTCTTCAACGGTCGTTATCCATTTAACAATGCAGCGGGGAAAGGGCTCATCCGTCGCCCAGTGTAATGTGCCCGGGCCCCGGCTGCATGTAGAAAAAAGAGCGGTGGCGATAAAATTTTTTCACCGCCGGCGGCCTACTGCGCGCGGGCGAAAATGGCGATCACTTCATCGAGGTGCGCCTTCATCGCCTTGCGGGCGCCGCGCACGTCACGCGCTTCGATCGCCGCCAGGATCGCCCGGTGTTCCAGTTCGGAACGGTGCGGCATGTCGTCCGGCGTATAGTGACGTTGCAGCACGCGGAACATGCTGCCGTAACGGTGGCCGAGCAGGTGGCCGATGATGAACGCATAGGCCGGGTTGCCGCTGGCCTGGGCGATGCGGATGTGGAACAGCCGATCGCCGGGGTGGGTGGCGGAACCGGCGCGGTTATCGCGGCAGTTCTGCTCGTAGGCAGCGCGGATGCCCGCCAGCTCTTCGTCGGTGGCGTGGCGCGCGGCCAGTGCGGCGGTCTCCGGTTCGATCAGCAGACGGGTTTGCAGCAGAGAAAACGGCGGCAGCTCGGCGTTGAAATCCAGCTCGATGTTCAGTTCGTCGTCGATCTCCGCCCACTGGTTGCGGCCGGCCTGGGCCATCACCGGCTCCTGCGACGGCGCCAGCGGCGTTTGCGAGCGCACGATCACCCCGTTGCCGACCTTGACGTCCACCAGGCCGATCACTTCCAGCGCGATAAGCGCCTCGCGCACCGATGCGCGGCTGACCTGCAATTGCTGGGCGAGATCGCGCTCCGAGGGCAGGCGGCTGCCCGGCGGAAATTCGTTATTTTCGATAAGACGTTTGAGCTGGTCAGCTATCTGTCTGTAAATTCTTGGGTTTTCCAGTCGGGTAATCGGCATTTTTGACCTTTGACGATTCGGCGTTCAGTGATTTGGCGCACAATTATGCGACAAGGCGCTTGAGTAATCGTTATTCAAGTGTAAAAAAATGGTTAATTGAAATGCGGTTTCAAGGCTGTTTTATTAACTTCTTCCCCCAACGATAACGCGTAAAGCGTCTTTTGTCATGTTAGAGGCCTGACCTTTAACCGCCTTTAATGGCCTGACCATTGGACCTTTAGGCCGAGGAGTCAAGATGGATTTAACCGGGAAACGCGTACTGATCACCGCCGCCGGGCAAGGGATCGGTTTTACCACCGCCAGGCTGTTCGCCGCCGCCGGCGCCGAGGTGATCGCCAGCGACATCAACCTCGAGCGCCTGCAGGGCTCTGCCGGGATCCGCGCGCTGACGCTGAACGTCACCGATCCGGCCGCCATCGCGGCGGCGGCGGAAGCGATCGGCCCGATCGACGTGCTGTTCAACTGCGCCGGCGTGGTACACAGCGGATCGATCCTCGACTGCAGCGAAGATCAGTGGGCGTTCGCGCTCGATCTCAACGTCACCGCGATGTACCGCATGATCCGCGCCTTCCTGCCGGGCATGTTGGCGCGCGGCAAAGGCTCGATCATCAACATGTCCTCGGTGGCCTCGAGCGTGAAAGGGGTGCCGAACCGCTTCGCTTACAGCGCCAGCAAGGCGGCGGTGATCGGCCTGACGCGCTCGGTGGCGGCGGACTACGTTACGCAGGGCATCCGCTGCAACGCCATCTGCCCCGGCACGGTGGAGTCGCCGTCGCTGCGCCAGCGCATTGCCGAGCAGGCGCGCGAGCAGGGGCGCAGCGAGCAAGAGGTGTATCAGGCGTTCGTCGCCCGTCAGCCGATCGGGCGCATCGGCACCACCGAGGAAATCGCCCAACTGGCGCTGTATCTGGCCTCTGACGCCAGTTCATACACCACCGGCACGGTGCAGATCATCGACGGCGGCTGGAGCAACTGAAGGAATGGGCCCTCAGGCGGTTGCGCTTGCCATTTTGAGCTTGGGCAGTGCTCGGACTCCTCACGTACTCCGTGTACGCTCCGGGTCCTGCGCGCTGTCCGCACCCAAACTGCCTGCGCTCACGGCACCTGGGGGCCCATTCCTCCCGCATATTTTTTGAGAGAGGACGGCATGAAACTTTTACGTTACGGGCAACCCGGGCAAGAGCGCCCCGGCATGTTGGATACGCAAGGCCGCCTGCGCGATTTGTCGCAGCATATTGCCGACGTGGGGGGCGCCGCGTTATTGCCGGCGTCGCTCGCCAAACTGCGCGCGCTGGACAGCGCCACGCTGCCGCTGGTCGAAGGGCAGCCGCGCATTGGTGCCTGCGTCGGCGGCATCGGCAAGTTTATCTGCATCGGCCTGAATTACGCCGATCACGCGGCGGAGACCGGTGCCGCCATTCCTGAAGAACCGGTGGTGTTCAACAAATGGACCAGCGCGGTGATCGGCCCCTACGACCGGGTGGAGATCCCGCGCGGCTCGCAGAAAACCGATTGGGAAGTGGAGCTGGGCGTGGTGATCGGCCTGGGCGGGCGCTACATCAGCGAAGCGGACGCGATGCGCCACGTCGCCGGTTATTGCGTGATTAACGACGTCTCCGAACGCGAATATCAAATTGAGCGCGGCGGCACCTGGGACAAGGGCAAAGGCTGCGACACCTTCGGGCCGATCGGGCCCTGGCTGGTGACCGCCGACGAGATCGCCGATCCGCACAGCCTGAATTTGTGGCTGGAGGTGGACGGCAAGCGCTATCAGGACGGCAACACCAGCACCATGATTTTCCGCATTCCACAGATCGTCAGCTACCTCAGCCGCTTTATGAGCCTGCAGCCGGGCGATGTGATCTCCACTGGCACGCCGCCGGGCGTCGGCATGGGGCAGAAACCGCAGCCTATCTATCTGCGGGCGGGCCAGACGATGCGTCTGGGCATCGAAGGGCTGGGCGAACAGCGCCAGCAAACCGTACAGGCCTAACCGGGAGCGCCGCCATGACCACCATTACCGCACTGCGGGTTGAAGACATTCGTTTCCCCACGTCGCTGGGGCTGGACGGATCCGACGCCATGAATCCGGATCCCGACTATTCCGCCGCCTACGTGATCCTGGAGACCGATCGCGCGGATCTCAGCGGCCACGGGCTGACGTTCACCATCGGCCGCGGCAACGAGATCTGCTGCGCGGCGATCCGCGCGCTGGAGCATCAGATCGTCGGCGAGCGGCTGGAGGATATCGCCGCCGACATGGGCGCCTTCTGGCGGCGCTTCACCAGCGACAGCCAGCTGCGCTGGATCGGGCCGGACAAGGGGGCCATTCACCTGGCGACCGGCGCGGTGGTCAACGCGGTGTGGGATCTGTGGGCCAAATCGGTCGGCAAGCCGGTGTGGCGGCTGGTGGCGGAGATGACGCCGGAGGAGCTGGTGCGCTGCATCGACTTCCGTTACATCACCGACTGCATCACGCCGCAGGAGGCGCTGGCGCTGCTGAAACAGCGGGCCGAGGGCAAAGAACGGCGCCTGGAGCGACTGCTGCAGGAAGGGTACCCCTGTTACACCACTTCCGCCGGCTGGCTGGGTTACCCGGATGACAAGCTGCGCCGCCTGTGCCAGGAAGCGGTCGACGCCGGTTTCTCCTACCTGAAGCTGAAGGTTGGGCGCGATCTGGAAGACGACATTCGCCGGGTGCGCATCGCTCGTGAGGTGATCGGCCCGGATCGCCGGCTGATGATCGACGCCAACCAGGTGTGGGAGGTGGGCGAAGCCATTCCGTGGGTGAAACATCTGGCGTTCGCCAACCCCTGGTTTATCGAAGAACCGACCAGCCCGGACGACGTGGAAGGGCATCGCCGCATCCGCGAAGGGGTGGCGCCGGTCAAGGTGGCCACCGGTGAGATGTGCCAGAACCGCATCATGTTCAAGCAGTTCATCATGCGCGGCGCGGTGGACGTGGTGCAGATCGACGCCTGCCGCCTCGGCGGCGTCAACGAAGTGCTGGCGGTGATGCTGATGGCGGCCAAATACCAGCTGCCGGTCTGCCCGCACGCTGGCGGCGTCGGGCTGTGCGAATACGTGCAGCACCTGTCGATGATCGACTACCTGTGCATTGCCGGCACCCACGAAGGCCGGGTGATCGAGTATGTCGATCATTTGCATGAACACTTTGTCGATCCCTGCGTGATCAACGGTGCGGCCTACATGCCGCCGAGCCGTCCCGGCTATTCGATCGAGATGCATCCGTCTTCGATCGCGCAGTATCGGTTCCGCGGGTGAGGCGGGAGGATCGCATGCCGCGCATTGACGCTCACCAGCACTACTGGCGCTATCGCCCCCAGCACTATCCGTGGATCGACGAGCGGATGAGCGTGCTGCGGCAGGATTTCGATCCGCCCCGGCTGCGGCCGCTGTTGCAGGAACAGGGGTTCGACGGCGCGCTGGCGGTGCAGGCGCGCCCGAGCGAGGACGAGACGCTGGCCCTGCTGGCGCTGGCTGAGCAGTGCGAGTGCGTATGCGGCGTGGTGGGCTGGCTGGATATCGCCGCGCCGCAGCTGGCGCAGCGTCTGGAGGCCTTGCGGCCTTACAGCGCGCTGCGCGGGGTGCGCCATCAGGTGCAGGACGAAGCGGATCCGGCGGCCTGGCTGGCGCGGCCGGAGGTGGAACGCGGCATGCAAACGCTGCAGCGCGCCGGGTATGTGTACGAGATCCTGGTGACGCACCGGCATCTGGCGGCCGCGGCGGCGTTTGCCACCCGCCACGATGAGCACTGGCTGGTGTTGGATCATTTCGGCAAGCCGGACATCGCGCGCGGCGTGCGGCACTGGGCGCAGCAAATCCGGCCGCTGGCGGCGCTGCCGCACGTGGCCTGCAAGCTGTCGGGGTTGATCACCGAGGCACCGGGTGGCCGGTGGCGGGCGGAAGAACTGCTGCCGTTTTTCGACGCCGCGCTGGAGGCGTTCGGCCCGCAGCGGCTGATGTTCGGCTCCGACTGGCCGGTGTGCCTGCTGGCCGGCGACTACCGCCAGGTGGTGCAACTGTGCGAACGGGCGCTGTTGACGCTGGGGGCCGCCGAACAAGCGGCGATTTGGGGCGACACCGCCCGGCGAATTTACGGTTTAACGGAGTCTGGTTATGGATCTGTATCTGCAAGATAAGGTGGTGCTGGTCACTGGCGGTGGTGCCGGCATCGGCGCGGCGATTGCTCATGTGCTGGCCGCAGAAGGCGCGATCCCGGTGCTGGTCACTAACGCCGCGCCGGAAGCGGCGCTGCTGGCCGATTTGCAGCGGCTGCAGCCGCGCACCGAGGTGATCCTCACCGAACTGTGCGACGAGGCGGCCTGCCGCCGCGCGGTCAGCCAGACGCTGGCGGCCTTCGGCCGCATCGACGGGCTGGTGAATAACGCCGGGGTCAACGATGGCGTCGGGCTGGAGGCAGGGCGCGAAGCGTTCGTCGGCTCGCTGGAAAAGAACCTGGTGCACTACTACCTGATGGCACACCTGTGCCAGGCGGCGCTGCAGGAGAGCCGGGGCGCCATCGTCAATATCGCCTCCAAGACCGCGCTCAGCGGTCAGGGCGGCACCAGCGGCTACACCGCCGCCAAGGGCGCGGTGTTGGCGCTGACGCGCGAATGGGCGGTGTCGCTGCGCCATGACGGGGTGCGGGTGAACGCGGTGGTGCCGGCGGAGGTGATCACCCCGCAGTACCAGCGCTGGCTCAACACCTTCGCCGAGCCGCAGCGGCAGATGGCGAAAATCACCGCGCGCATTCCGCTCGGGCAGCGCATGACCACGCCGCAGGAGATCGCCGACACCGTGGCGTTCCTGTTGTCGTCGCGGTCGTCGCACACCACCGGGCAGTGGCTGTCGGTGGACGGCGGCTACCTGCATCTCGATCGGGCGCTGACGTGAGCGGCGCGGCGGCAGGGCGGCGCCGTTTCTGCCAGGCGCTCGATCTGATTGACTCACCGGCGCTGATTGCGGAGTACCAGCAGCAGCATCAGCGCATCTGGCCGGGCATCGCCGCGCATTTGCGCGAGCACGGCATTCTGGACATGGAGATTTACCGGTTGGGCACCCGGCTGTTCATGATCGTGGAGGTCAGCGCCGATTTCGACGCTGCGGGTTTTGACGCCGCCAGCCTGAACAACCCCGAAGTACAGCGATGGGAAGCGCTGATGTGGCACTACCAGGCCGCCACCCCCTGGACGCCGCAGGGCGAAAAATGGGTGGAAATGGCGCGGATATTTTCTCTGCAACAGCAATAACGCCAACATCATCATCGCCAGACGATACGAGGGTATCACCATGCTTGCTGAAAAAAGTGCGGCCTCCGCGCAGCCGGGCGTCGCCGTGACCGCCAATCTGCGCTGGGCCTTTATCCTGGTCACCAGCCTGTTCTTCATGTGGGGGCTGTCCTATGGCCTGCTGGACGTATTAAACAAACATTTTCAGGAGACGTTGCACGTTACCAAGGCGCAGTCGGGTTTGTTGCAGGCGGCCTATTTCGGCGCCTATTTCCTGGTGGCGCTGCCCGCCGGATACTTTATGGACCGCAAGGGCTATAAGGCGGGCATTCTGGTCGGGCTGTGCCTGTATGCGCTGGGGGCGCTGCTGTTCGTGCCGGCGGCGTCGGCCAACAGCTTCGGCGTGTTCCTGTTCGCGCTGTTCGTTATCGCCAGCGGTTTGGGCTGCCTGGAAACGGCCGCCAACCCGTACGCCACGGTGTTGGGCGACGCGCAGGGCGCCGAACGGCGGCTCAACCTGGCCCAGTCGTTCAACGGCCTCGGGCAGTTTATCGGCCCGTTGATCGGCGGCACGCTGTTCTTCTCTGCCAGCCAGTCCGCCGGCGGCGGCGATCAGAGCGCGGTGAAGATGACCTATGTGGCGATCGCCGTGCTGGTGCTGCTGATCGCGCTGTTGTTCAGCCGCACCCGGCTGCCGGCGATCCGCGAAGAGGAAAAACCGGTGCATGGCATGATAGCGCAGGGATTGTGGCAGCATCCGCATTTCGTCGGCGGGGTTATCACGCAGTTCTTCTACGTGGCGGCGCAGGTGGGCGTAGGGGCGTTCTTCATCAACTACGCCACCGAGCACTGGCGCGAGGTGTCTAACCAGAGCGCCTCTTACCTGCTGTCAATCGCCATGATCTGCTTTATGGTTGGGCGCTTCTTCAGCACCTGGTTGATGGGGCGAGTCAAGCCGGCGACGCTGTTGGCGGCCTATGCGCTGATCAACATCGCGCTGTGCGGCGTGGTGATGCTGAGCGTTGACGGGGTGTCGGTGGTGGCGCTGATCGCGGTGTTCTTCTTTATGTCGATCATGTTCCCGACCATTTTCGCCCTGGGGGTGAAAAACCTCGGTAAACACACCAAGCGCGCCAGTTCCTTTATGATCATGGCGATCGTCGGCGGCGCCATCATGCCGTACTTTATGGGGGCGCTGGCTGACCGTTACAGCACCGCGCTCTCTTATCTGCTGCCGCTGCTGTGCTTCGCGGTGGTGCTGGTCTACGGCCTGCGGCAGCGCCGCGCCTGATTCAACCCGGCGGCGAATCGGCCTTCGCCGCCGTTGTCAGCGCCTGTGGGCGGGTTCGCATCAGGATCGCCAACGCCAGCAGCAGCACGATGCCGGACAGCACGCCGTTTATCGTCAAGCCTCCGGCGTCCACTACCAGCCCGCCCGCCAGTGAACCGCAGGAAATCGCCAGATTAAACAGCGCGATATACAGCGAAGAGGCGACCTCGACCGCATCGGGGGCCGCCTTGAGCATCCATGCCATCAGCGAAACGGAAACGCCGCCGTAGGCGATGCCCCACAGCAGGAGGAAGGCGCTGCCGCTCAGCGGCGCGTGGCCCAGCAGCGGCAGCAGCAGGACGGCGAGCGCCAGCCCGAGGGCGATCAGCGCCAGGGTGCGGCGTAGCCGTTTGGCCGCGGCCTGGCCGGCGATGAAATTCCCGACGATACCGGCGGCGCCGTAGGCGAACAGCAGCGGCCCCACCCAGCGGCCCTCGATGCCGGCGACCGTCTGCAGCAGCGGGCGGACAAAGGTGTAGGCCATAAAGTGGCCGGCGACCAGCAGAAACGTCAGCAGCAGCCCGAGGAGCAGCCGGCGATTCGCACGCTGCGCGGTGAATAAACGCCAGCCCACCGCCTGCGTGACCGGCAGCGGCGGCAGCACGCACAGCAGCAGGAGCAGGGTCAGCGCCGCGAGGACGGCGACGGCCAGAAACGCCATGCGCCAGCCCAGCGCTTCGCCGAGGAATACCCCGAGCGGCACGCCGAACACCGAGGCTGCCGCTACGCCGCTGAAGATGACGGACAGCGCCAATCCTACGGAAGTCGGCGGCACCAGACGTTCCGCCAACCCACCTGCGATGGCCCAGATACCGCCGATGCAAAAGCCCAGCAGGATGCGCGCAGTGAACAGCAGCGCCATGGAGGTGGCGGCGGCGGCCAGCAGGTTGGCGGCGATCAGCAGCAGCAGAAAGGCGATCAGCAGGCTGCGGCGATCCGTGCGCCGGGCACCCAGCACCACCAGCGGGGCGAACAGCGCGGCAAACAGGGCGGGCAGGGAAACCAGTAATCCGGCGCGGCCGATCGTCGCATTCAGGGTACTGACGATCGGAGTCAGCAGCCCGACGGGCAGCATTTCTGCCGTGACGACGGTAAAGGTGGACAGGGCGATAGCGAAAGTCGCCAGCCAGGGTTTTGCGCCGCCGCCGGCGTGTAAGGCACTCATAATGACTCTCCCAACCGATGAAGAGCCTCAGTGTATCCGCGCCAAAATGGCTGATAAACTGGTCTGAATGCGCAACATTGGGGACATATCGTGGCTAATTTACCGTCTATGCCGTTGGATAACCTGACCGACCTGCTGGTGTTCATTCGCGTCGCCGACGCCTGCAGCTTCACGCTGGCGGCCGAGAGGCTGGGCATTTCCCGATCGGCGGCGGGCAAATGCGTGAACCGGTTGGAGGAGCGATTGGCCACCCGGCTGCTGCAGCGCACCACGCGCAGCGTCAGCCTGACCGAAGACGGCGCGGTGTTTTACGAGTATGCGCAGCGCATCCTGTCGCAGGCCGAAGAGGCGGAAACGGCGCTGAATACGCGGCGGCAAACGCCGCGCGGGCGGCTGCGGCTGGATCTGCCGGTCTCGTTGGGGCGATTGCATATCCTGCCGATTCTGCGGGAGTTTTTGGCGCAGTGGCCGGAGGTGGACGCCGACGTCAGCTTCTCCGATGAGTACAGCGATCTGGTGCGCGACGGCATCGACGTGGCTGTCCGCGTCGGCGGCAGCGACGACAGCCGGCTGGTGCGGCGGGTGCTCGCGCCGCATCGCCTGATCACCTGCGCGGCGCCGGATTATCTGGCGCGGCACGGTACGCCTGCAAAACCGGAGGCGCTGGGCGAGCACGAGACGCTGGTCTTCAGCCATCAGGGGCTGCCGGCGCCCTGGCGCTATTTGGTCAACGGCCAACTGCACGAACAGCCGGTGCGCGGCCGGATGCGTTTCAACAACGTCGAGGCCTTGCGGGATGCGGCCGTCGCCGGGGCCGGCCTGTGCCAGGTGGGGGCGTTTCTGGTCGGCGAGCAGATTGCGGCCGGCACGCTGGTGCCGGTGCTGGAGCGCTATTGTCGCCCGGGGCCGCCGATCTGCGCCGTCTATCCCAGCCGACGCCATCTCTCCCCCAAGGTGAAACTGTTCCTGGCGGCGATCGAACGGCGCTGGCAGGGCAGGGCGATTTGGGAAACCGCTTAGCGCGGGCGATTCACGCCCCTTTCAAGGCCAGCGTTCGCCGCATTAAGCGGTAGCCGCCTGCCGCCACCAGCAGCACGATCAGCCCGGCGGTGAGCGTGACGCTGAAGCCGGCCGTTATCCCTATGGCATCGATCGCCAGGCCCGCCAATGCGGCGCCGAGCGCCACGCCTATCCCCAGGCCGGTGACCATCCAGGTCAGCCCCTCCGTCAGTCTGGCGGGCGGCACGATGTTTTCAACCAGCCCCATGGCAACGATCATGGTCGGCGCAAAAAACAATCCGGCGACAAACATCGCCGCCGCCAGCGTCAAGACATTGTGCACCCACAGCAGCGGCAGGGTGGTGAAGGCGGTGGCGAATGCCGCGTATAAGAACAGACGAGGCAAGGGGACGGGGATCTTAATTGCGCCGAAAATCAGCCCGGCCAGGCAGGAGCCGAACGCGTAAACCGACAGCACGATGCTGGCGGCGGCCGGCTGCCCTTGCTGCTCGGCGAAGGCCACGCTGATAACGTCCACGGTGCCGACGATGGTACCCAGAGCGATCAGCGCCAGCACCAGGATCTGCATCGACGGCATGGCCAGGATGGCGCGCACCACTTTGGCGACAAGAAAGGTTTATTTTTGGCCGTCGTGCAAGAAATTGACGCCGAGATGGACGCGCGTCTGGCGGCAATTTCCGCCAGCGCGCCCGATGAGTGGAGCGCTTTCGCCGGGCGCTGTCGCGCCTATCTGGCGATGACGATTGAACCGCAAGTGCAGCGCATTTTATTGCGTGACTCACCTTCCGTATTGGGGGCGGAACATCTTCAGGCCAGCAGGTTGCAATGTATCGCCTCCATGACGAATATGCTGCAAAAGTTGATGGAACAGCGGACTATCGCGACGACCGCACCTGAGGTATTGGCGCATTTAATCAATGGCGGCCTGATGGATGCCGCGCTTTGGATCGCGAATCAGCAGGATGAGAAGACTGCGTTGGAGCAGGCATTAGCCGGTTTGACGCTGTTGCTGAACGGCTTGCGGCCAACGGCCGCTTAACCGGACAGGGTATTTATTCCTGCGGCTGCAGCAGGGCGGGCTGGACGTTTTGTGCCAGCTGGATATTGTTGCGGCCGCTGTGCTTTGCCAGATAGAGCGCGGCGTCGGCCGCGCCGATCGCCGATTCGACGTCCAGCTTTTCCAGCGCGGAGATGCCGGCGCTGAGCGTCAGCGTGCCGCTGTGCTGCGGGCTGGCGCCGTGTGGGATGTTCAGTTCCGCCACCCGTTGGCGCACCCGCTCGGCCAGCTGCGCCGCGTAGCCTTCGTGCACGTTGGTCAGCAGTACCAAAAACTCTTCCCCGCCGTAGCGCACCACGATGTCGCGCGAACGCACCGCATCGCGGATGGCGACCGCCACCTGCACCAACGCCCGATCGCCCATGGCGTGGCCGTAGCTGTCGTTATAGACCTTGAAGTGGTCGATATCCAGCAACAGCACGTAATGGTGGCCGGTTTGCGGTTCCAGCAGCATCGTGATCTTATTCTCCAGCCCGCGCCGGTTATAAAGGCCGGTCAGAGGATCGATCATGCTCAAATTATTGAATTTATCTCGCTCGTTATACAGGTTGGCCACCAGCGCGTGAGTAAAGATTTCACTGCGTTTCAACATCAGGTGGTGGATGGAGAAAGCGATAATAGGTAATAGCGTGGTGAATAATATCCGCAGGGTATTATGCATGCCGTCTAAAGCCAGGATTACCATTGCGGAAGGCACGGCGTGTAAACAAAAGGCGGTAAAGTTATCCGTCAGAGAAATAGCGCTGATAAAAAAGATGCTAAACAAACTAATTAATAAAAAATCTTGGTTATTCGGTAGGCAATATTGACTTTTAACGTAAGTATGGGCGGCCCACAGCAGACCGAGCACGCCGGCGAACAGGTTGAGTTTGCACAAGTATTTGCGTGGCGTTTGCAGGGACAATAGCGCCGCTACCAGACAAAATAGCGGTATACATAATAAAGGTAGGGTAAATGCGGGCGTATCCCTAAAAGGGAGCAATAATGTAAATACGGAAGAGGCGGCATTCATTATCAGAAAAAGAAATAATGCCAGGCGCTGCTTGCTGTTCAGTAATTCCTGATAAGAACGGGCGTTCATACGGAGGTCACTCTTTGCAAAGTCGTTCTGTCGAATAATTAAGGTTGAGAAGCATTCCTTTGGCGCGAATATCCACTTGAATTGCATGGTTGAGGATTGTGATTATTATCATGCAAACAGGACTAGGAATTTTCTTATGTCAAATTATCATTTTTTCATGCTGGTGTCATCTGGGTTTGGTCAGCGCAGTGAAAATGATGCGGCGGCCAAAAAAGTGTTATATGATATTGGTTATCATTATCACTTAAAGGGAGTTATCATGCTCACCGCCATGATTGCCGCGTGTGGACTGTGGGGCGTCAGCTGGTGCCTCGGCGATCGCTTGGCCAGCGCCTGGGGGGTTTTGCTGCCGTGCGCGCTGATGCCGCTGCTGGCCTTGATCGATCTGAATATGATGCGGCTGCGCACCCTGATTGTGATAGCGATGCTGGCCACGCTGGTGATGCTGTTCAACAGCCGGCTGCGTCACTATCTGCTGCTGCCTTCCTGCATGGCGCTGGCGGGCGGCCTGGCGGCAATCAGCCTGAACTTCAGCTTCGCGTAAACGCCGGAAACGGCAAAACCACGCTTAGGCGTGTTTATCATCAATGCGTTGGGATTTTTTCGAAGGAACTACCGGAGAGATCATCATTTGGTGCGAAGAGAGGGACTTGAACCCTCACGTCCGTAAGAACACTAACACCTGAAGCTAGCGCGTCTACCAATTCCGCCACCTTCGCATCGATGCTGAGTGCAATATAAATCATGTGGTTATTTGGTGCGAAGAGAGGGACTTGAACCCTCA
>NZ_KV792494.1:32936-46584 GCF_001808215.1 Serratia sp. HMSC15F11 | reverse complement strand
CTAGCGCGTCTACCAATTCCGCCACCTTCGCGTACCAGAAACATTACCGGAGTAACGTTACCACGGAGGCGAATTCTAGAGATTTTGGCGGGCACGTCAACAGTTATTTCCCCGCTTTGCGGGCGTTTGCTGGAAAAACAGCCATATCACCGCTTTTCTGCTGGTCAAACAGCCAAATCAGCCAATCAATCAACACTCTGACCCGCGGCGCCAGGAAACGGCCGGGCGGATACATGATGTAAATCGGCATCGGCGGAGGCGGCGTTTCCGCCAGCACTTCCACCAGTTCGCCCTGTTCCAGCCAAGGGGCAAGCGAATAGCGCGCCGCCTGAATCAACCCCATGCCGGCACGTGCGCCGGCGATGTAAGCGTCGGCGCCGCTGACGCTCAGCCGGGCGGGGAGTTCGCGCAGTTCCAGCTTGCCGCCGCGGCAGAACTCCAGCGGGTAATCGCGGTTGCTGGCCAGGGAAAAATACCCCACCGCGCGGTGGGGCGCCAGGCTATCGATGTCGAGCGGCGTGCCGTGGGCCTGCAGATAAGCGGGGGAAGCGCAGGTGATCTGCGGCAGCTGGGCGATGCGCCGCGCCACCAGGCTGTCGTCTTCGGTTTCCCAGGCGCGCAGCACGCAGTCCACGCCTTCGCGCAGCAGATCGACGTGGGTGTCGTTGGCACCCAGCGCCAGCGTGATGTCGGGATAGCGCCGGTAGAAGTCGTCCAGCGCCGGAATGACGATCTGGCGCGCCAGCGAATGGGGCATATCGATGCGCACCTTGCCGGACGGCTGCAGCTTATGGTGGCTGAACAGCGTGTCCGCCTCCTCCAGTGCGCCCAGCAACTGCACGCAGCGTTGATAGTAGAGACTGCCTTCGCTGGTCACCTGCACCTGGCGAGTGGTGCGGATCAGCAGGCGCACACCCAGCCGCTGTTCCAGCCGTTTCAGCGCGTTGCTGACCGTGGCGCGCGGCAGCTGCAGGCGTTCGGCCGCCCGGCTGAAGCTGTCCAGTTCGACGATGCGGGTAAAAATGCGCATGGCTTGAACCTGATCCATGTCCACTCCGTATTGTTGGTGATTTTTGAACAGTGATGTGCAATCTGCATTATTTATCTTTGTCGCGTAAACAACCAGACTTTGCTGCGTTATCCATTCACCGCATGAGGGCAGCACAATGCAACAACGTAAACTCGGTTCCCACGGCCCCGTCGTCTCCGCCCTGGGTTTGGGATGCATGGGCATGAGCGACTTCTACTCCACCGGCGCCGATCGGCAGGAAGCCATCGCTACGCTGCACCGGGCGCTGGAGCTGGGCGTCACGCTGCTCGACACCGCCGACATGTATGGCCCGCACACCAACGAAGAGTTGGTGGGGGAAGCGATCAAGGGCAAGCGGCAACAGGTGTTCCTGGCCACCAAGTTCGGCATCCTGCGCGATCCGGCGGATCCTTCGGCGCGCGGCGTCAGCAGCCGGCCCGAGTATATCCGGCGCTCCGTCGAGGGCAGCCTGCGGCGCTTGGGCGTGGAGGAGATCGATCTTTATTATCAGCACCGGGTCGATCCGCAGGTACCGATCGAGGACGTCGTCGGCACGATGGCGGATCTGATCCGCGAAGGCAAGATCCGCCATATCGGCCTGAGCGAGGCGTCGGTCGCCACGCTGGAGCGGGCGCACAAGGTACATCCGATCACCGCGCTGCAGACCGAGTATTCGCTGTGGACGCGCGATGCCGAGCAGGGCGTGCTGGCGGCCTGTGAGCGCCTGGGCATCGGCTTTGTGCCTTACAGTCCGTTAGGGCGCGGTTTCCTTACCGGCGCTATCCGGCGGCCGGAGGATCTGGCCGAGGACGATTTCCGCCGCGGCAACCCGCGCTTCCAGGGGGAAAACTTCACCCGCAACCTGGCGCTGGTGGAGAAGGTGGGGGAGCTGGCGGCGCAGAAGGGTGTCAAACCTTCGCAGCTGGCGCTGGCCTGGGTATTGGCGCAGGGGAAACACATCGTGCCGATCCCCGGCACCAAGCGCCGTCGTTATCTGGAAGAGAACGTCGCGGCGGCGGAGATAACGCTGAGCGCGGCTGAGCTGGCGGCGATTGAAGCGGTGTTCCCGCTGCGTGCGGCGGCCGGCGATCGCTACGGCGCGGAGTCGATGACCTACATCAACGGTTAAAAAAAAGCGCGGCCTGCAGGCCGCGCTCTATCGTTTTCCGCCAACGGAGAATTATTTCTTCTTCGGCGCGCGCGGCGGACGGCCGACGGTCGCCTGGTATACCTTGAAGCGGCCGTTCTGCGCCAGCACTTCGTGGCTGCCGAAGGTGGCGTCCAGAATGTCCGGGTATGGCAGGAAGGCGTTGGCGACAATGCGCAGTTGGCCGCCGATCGGCAGGTGCTTCACCGCGCCGCGGATCAGGGTTTCGGCGGCGGTCAGGCTGGTCTGCAGCCCGTCGTGGAACGGCGGGTTGGAGATGATCATGTCGAAACGGCCAGTGATGTCGGAGTAAACGTTGCTGACGATCACTTCCCCTTCGATGCCGTTGGCGGCCAGCGTCGCGCGACTGGATTCCACCGCGGCGGCGTTGACGTCGCTGAGGGTCAGTTTCACCTTCGGCGACAGCTTGGACATTACCGAGGCCATGACGCCGGCGCCGCAGCCGATGTCCAGCACCTTGCCTTTCATGTGTTTTTCCAGCGTCGACAGCAGCAGCGAGCTGCCGACGTCCAGGCCGTCGCGGCTGAACACGCCCGGCAGCGTTTTCACTTCCAGATCGTGCAGCTGATAGCTGTCCCACCAGTCGTTCAGGTCGAACTCGGTCTGCGCGTCCAGGCGGCCGTGATACAGGCCGCAGCGGCGCGCGCTGTCGATTTTCACCAGCGTGACGTGGCCTTCCAGCGTTGGCTCGGCGCTGCGCACGCCGCTGCGGTTTTCACCGACCACGAACACGTCTACGCCCACCGGCAGCAGCGCCAGGATGTTGCACAGCTGGAATTGCGCTTCCTGCTTGCTCTTCGGCCAGTAGTAAACCAGCGTGTCGCAGTTGGCGACGAAAGCGGGATCGACGGTCAAACCGAACTGCACGTTATCGCCCATCGTCCGGTTCAGTAACTGCCAGTGATGGTATTGCTGAGTGTGGACGCGCACGTCCGCGGCCTCGAATTGGGCCGGCAGGCTGTCCTGCAGGTCGCCGGCAAACAGCACGCGGCGTTCGATAAATTCATCACTGTGGCGCAGCATGACTTCACTGGCGGGGGTTAATGCAGACATCAGATATTGGCTCCTGGAAATGAGACCGGGGATTATAGAGCTTTGTGGCGATATGTTCGACGGGTTTGTTGGCGCGGGGTGCGCGGGTTTGTTAGCATAGCGCGGCGCATGGCAGGCATGGCGCACCACAACGGGTAGGAATCGGCATGGCATCAAAACGCGACTGGCTGTTACAACAACTGGGTATTACGCAGTGGACATTGCGCCGCCCGAGCGTGTTGCAGGGCGAAGTGGCGGTCAGTCTGCCGCCCGAGACGCGCCTGCTGGTGGTGGCGCAGACGCTGCCCGCGCCCGACGATCCGCTGTTTTGCGACGTGCTGCGTAGCCTGGGGCTGACGCCGGCGCAAACCTACAGCCTGACGCCGGAACAGGTGGCGATGCTGCCTGAAGAGACCGCATGCAACAGTTGGCGGCTGGGCGTGACGGAACCGCTCGCGGTCGCCGGCGCGCAGCTACACAGCCCGGCGCTGGCCGAGCTTTCCCAAGACGCGGGGGCCAAACGCGCCCTCTGGCAGCAGATTTGTCATCATGAACACGATTTCTACCCTGACGGCGGCCGACCTGGCCACGGCCTTCAACATTGAGCAAGCCAGCCACGCTTTCCCCTGGACGGAAACCACCTTTGCCAGCAATCAGGGCGATCGCTACCTTAACCTGAAGCTGAGCGCCGATGGGGAGATGGCGGGGTTTGCCATCACGCAGATCGTGCTGGACGAAGCCACGCTGTTCAACATCGCCATTCATCCGCAGCACCAGCGCCGGGGCTTTGGCCGCCTGCTGCTCAACGCGGTGATTGAACAGCTGGAGAGCCGTGGCGTGGTGACGCTGTGGCTGGAGGTGCGCGCCTCCAACCAGGCGGCGATAGCACTGTATGAAGATCTCGGTTTCAACGAGGTCACCGTGCGCCGCAATTATTACCCGAGCGCCCACGGCCGCGAAGACGCGATCGTGATGGCGCTGCCGCTGGGGTAATCCGCCCGGCCGGTAAAAGCATTGATTGTCACCGATTGGCAAATCGGCGAAAATGCCCGGCCGTTATCTTTTATTCACCGCTTTGCCCGGCGCCGCGATCGGCGCGTTCTGATGATGTCGCAGGGCGGACTAACCGTAGAACCTGAAAACCATGTCTCCTAGTGAATTTGCCCGCGAAGTCTCCAAAAGAAGAACTTTCGCCATCATCTCGCACCCCGATGCCGGTAAAACCACCATTACCGAAAAAGTGCTGCTCTTCGGACAGGCGATCCAGACCGCCGGTACGGTAAAAGGCCGTGGCTCCAGCCAGCACGCCAAATCCGACTGGATGGAAATGGAAAAGCAGCGTGGGATCTCGATCACCACCTCCGTGATGCAGTTCCCGTACCGCGACAGCCTGGTTAACCTGCTGGATACCCCGGGGCACGAAGACTTCTCCGAAGATACTTACCGTACCCTGACCGCCGTCGACTGCTGTCTGATGGTGATCGACGCCGCCAAGGGCGTTGAGGATCGTACCCGTAAGCTGATGGAAGTCACCCGTCTGCGCGACACGCCGATCCTGACCTTCATGAACAAACTGGACCGCGACATCCGCGATCCGATGGAAGTGATGGATGAAGTCGAGCGCGAACTGAAGATCGCCTGCTCGCCTATCACCTGGCCGATCGGCTGCGGCAAGCTGTTCAAGGGTGTTTACCACCTGTACAAGGATGAAACCTACCTGTATCAGACCGGTAAAGGCCACACCATCCAGGAAGTGCGCATCGTCAAAGGCCTGGACAACCCGGAGCTGGATGCGGCGGTGGGTGAAGATCTGGCGGCGCAGCTGCGCGATGAGCTGGAGCTGGTGCAAGGCGCTTCCCACGAGTTCGATCAGGAGGCTTTCCTGAGCGGCGAGCTGACCCCGGTGTTCTTCGGTACCGCACTCGGTAACTTCGGCGTGGATCACATGCTGGACGGTCTGGTGGCCTGGGCGCCGGCGCCGATGCCGCGCAAAACCGACACCCGCGAAGTGACGGCGGCGGAAGAGAAATTCACCGGCTTCGTTTTCAAGATCCAGGCCAACATGGATCCGAAACACCGCGACCGTGTGGCCTTCATGCGCGTGGTGTCCGGCCGCTACGAGAAGGGCATGAAGCTGCGCCAGGTGCGCACCGGCAAAGACGTGGTGATCTCCGACGCGCTGACCTTTATGGCCGGCGACCGTTCGCACGTGGAAGAAGCCTACCCGGGCGACATCATCGGCCTGCACAACCACGGCACCATTCAGATCGGCGATACCTTCACCCAGGGTGAAGACATGAAGTTCACCGGTATTCCGAACTTCGCGCCGGAGCTGTTCCGTCGCATTCGCCTGCGCGATCCGCTGAAGCAGAAACAGCTGCTGAAGGGGCTGGTGCAGCTGTCTGAAGAGGGCGCAGTACAGGTGTTCCGCCCGATCGCCAACAACGATCTGATCGTCGGCGCGGTCGGGGTGCTGCAGTTCGACGTGGTGGTGGCGCGTTTGAAGAGCGAGTACAACGTGGAAGCGCTGTACGAATCGGTCAACGTGTCGACCGCGCGCTGGGTCGAGTGCGACGACGTGAAGAAGTTCGAAGAGTTCAAGCGCAAGAACGAGATCAACCTGGCGCTGGACGGTGGGGACAACCTGTCCTACATCGCGCCGACCATGGTGAACCTCAACCTGACGCAGGAACGCTATCCTGACGTGACCTTCCGCAAAACCCGCGAACACTGATCGCTCGGCAGGGCGCCCAGTGCGCCCTGCACGCTTCTCCTATCCTCACTGCGCTAATTAATAAATCTTCCTCATATTTTATCCTGCGAACCGCTATCGCCAGGCGATGTTCGTTCGGCCTGCGTTTTCCGTCTGATGGTCTATCTTTAACGAGATGTCCGCACATTGCTTGAGAGTAAATCACTGTAATACGCTATTTGTTTGGTGAGTTATTCTGATGTGTTGCCGATAGGAGACAGTCAGTGTCTTTAAATATCAATGAGATAGCTATATTTCAGTTTTGTGTAACTTAGCCTGTCGCCAATAGGCGACAGTTTTTTGGCTAAAAATTCGATTTCTGAATTTTTTTATTTGATTTTTAAGGTGTTTTTTGAGTTGGCACGGCCGTTGCAATACTCCTGTCGTGAACGCTTAATCGTATAGCGATGATGAAGTATTTACCGAGAAGGCCGCGTGAAGGTGGCCGCAGGGTTCCGGCGCTCTGGCGTCGAGAGCCCCCAACAAAAGGAAGAGATCGATGAAAAAGACCAAATTTGCACACTCGCTGATGGCTGTCGTATTGGGTTCTGTTTTGGTAAGCGGCAGTGCGCTGGCTGAAGACAGTCTGCTCAACAAGGCGTCTAACGCCGCGGATAGTGCCGGTGCCAAAATCGATAGCTCCATGAAAAAAGTTGACGGTTACATGGATGACAGCGCGATAACGGCTAAAGTTAAAAGTGCGTTGGTGGAAGATAAGACCATCAAAAGTTCTGACATTTCGGTGAAAACCGAAAAAGGCACCGTGATCCTGAGCGGGTTCGTCGGCAGCCAGGCGCAGGCGGAGCATGCGGTCGCGGTCGCCGGTAAGGTGGAAGGCGTCAAGACCGTCAGCGACAAGCTGCATGTGAAAGATGAAGCCAACCAGTCGATCAAATCGTATGCCGGCGACACCGCCACCACCAGCGAGCTGAAAGCCAAGCTGTTGGCCGATGACATCGTGCCGTCGCGCAATGTGAAAGTGGAAACCACCGATGGCGTGGTGCAGCTTTCCGGTGAGGTGAAAACGCAGGCGCAGTCTGAACGTGCGGAAAGCATCGCCAAGGCCATCGACGGCGTGAAAAGCGTGAAAAACGACCTGGTGGTCAAGCAGTAACCCCCGCCAGGCGCCCGTAACAAGCAACAACAAGCCGCATCTGCCGGGCCGTGAAGGCGGTCCGGCATGTACCACCAAAAAAAGAAACTGATTTGCCGCCGACGTCCCGTTGTCGGGGCGGTAGGCAGCAGCGAATTTTTCACAATGGTAAGGAGAAGCTTATGTTTCGTTGGGGCATTATCTTTTTAGTTATCGCGCTTATCGCTGCGGCGTTAGGGTTCGGTTCGTTGGCGGGTACTGCTGCCTGGGCGGCTAAAATCGTGTTCGTCGTCGGTATCATCCTGTTCCTGGTCAGCCTGTTCACCGGCCGTCGGCGCCCTTAGCCGGCCGGCATTTTCCCGTAAACTGTAACAAAGCTTAACTCCTTTTCTCACGTCGGGGAGGGCCGGCCATGAACAGCGACATCATCGTCGGGCGCTGGAAACAGCTGAAAGGCCAGGTATGGCAGGCGTGGGCCGAATGGTCCGGCAGCGATTGCGCCTGGCTGGCCGGCAGCAACGATTTCCTCGCCGGCGTACTGCAAGAGGATTACGGAAGAGAGCGAGACGCGGTATCCTCGGAGAAAACGTCTCACTGAGGATGCCAAGTTGGGATACAGAATACCCATCACGCTCGGCAATATAGAACCGCTGGCGTCTAAACCCTTTCGGCCAGGTAAGATGGCGCTGGTCTGCGAAGGCGGCGGCCAGCGCGGCATTTTCACCGCCGGCGTACTGGACGAGTTTCAGCGCGCGAGCTTTAACCCTTTCGATCTGCTGATCGGCACGTCGGCCGGCGCCCAGAATCTGTCCGCCTATATCTGCGGGCAGGTGGGATACGCGCGTCGGGTGATTACCCGTTACACCACCTCGGCCCAGTTCTTCAATCCGCTGCGCTTCGTGCGCGGCGGGCATCTGATCGATCTCGATTGGCTGGTCGATACGGCGGCGGCGCAGATGCCGTTGGCGATGGACGTGGCGGAACAGCACTTTACCGACGGGCGCGAGTTCCTGCTGTGCGCCTGCCGCAGCGATGACTTTGAGCCGACCTACCTGCCGGCGCAGCGCGAACGCTGGCTGCCGGCCATCAAGGCGTCCAGCGCCATTCCCGGCTTCTACCGTCAGGGCGTGGAGTTGGACGGCGTCAGCTATCAGGACGGCGGCATCAGCGATGCGATCCCGGTGGAAGAGGCCTATCGTCGCGGCGCCGACACCATCGTAGTGATCCGCACCGTGCCTTCGCAAATGTACTACACCCCGCAGTGGATGAAGCGTATGGAGCATTGGCTGAGCGACAGCAGCCTGCAACAGATGGTGCGCATCCTGCAGCATCACGAGCAAAGCTATCACCGCATCCAGCGCTTTATCGAAAAGCCGCCGGGCAAGCTGCGCATCTTCGAGATCTTCCCGCCGAAGCCGCTGGCCAGCAATGCGCTGGGCAGCCGATTGGGGGCGCTCAATCAGGATTATCACCTGGGGCGCCGCTGCGGCCGCTACTTCCTGGCCACCGTCGGCCAGTGGATGGCGCAGCAGGAGCCCGACGGCATGAAGGTGCGAAAAGCGCTGTCGCGCCGCCTGATCCAGCCGGAGAACGTCAGAATGCCTTCGCCGATCGTGACCGACATCGCCATGCCCACCGAGCGGGCGGCGCAGCCGGAGGCCGCGGTAGCGGCGCCGAAAATCATCCTGCCGGGCGATCTGCCGCCGGGTGAAGGGGGCGCGCTGTGAGTTACGCCTTTACCGATACTCACTGCCATTTCGATTTTCCGCCCTTTACCGGGCATGAGGCCGAGAGCCTGACGCGGGCGGCAAGCGCCGGCGTGCAGCGCATCATCGTCCCGACGGTCACCGCCGATCGCTTTGCCCGGGTGCTGCGGCTGGCGCAGGATCACGCGCCGCTGTTCGCCGCGCTGGGACTGCACCCGCTGTATATCGCGCAGCATCATGAGCCGCAGTTGGACCAGCTGGCGACGCTGCTGGCCGAACGGCCGCGCAAGCTGGTGGCGGTGGGGGAGATCGGACTCGATCTGTATATGGACAACCCGCAGTTCGAGCGCCAGCAAAGCGTGCTGCAGGCCCAGCTGAAGCTGGCGAAACAGCATGACCTGCCGGTGATCCTCCATTCGCGTCGCACCCACGATCAGCTGGCCGCGGCGCTGCGGCGCATGCAGTTGCCGCGTCGCGGCGTGGTGCACGGCTTCGCCGGCAGCCTGTCGCAGGCGCAGGCCTTTATCCGCCTCGGCTATTACATCGGCGTGGGCGGCACCATCACCTATGAGCGGGCGCAGAAAACGCGCGGCGTGATGGCGCAGTTGCCGCTCGAGGCGCTGCTGCTGGAGACCGATGCGCCGGACATGCCGCTGGCCGGCTATCAGGGGCAGCCGAATCGCCCCGAACGCGCCGCCGAGGTGTTTCAAACGCTGTGCGAGCTGCGGCCGGAACCGGCCGACGAGATCGCCGCCCACCTGCAACGCAATACTCAGGCACTGTTCGCCATGCCGGATTGATGGGGTTATAACGTGACCTGTGTCACATTATAAGATTTTCATTTGCGTCTCGTTGTATACATTTGTGACATAAATCGGTGCGAGGGTGACCTCGCTCAGTATAATCCCCCCCGAAACACTCCAATAGCAGACCTCTCTTCATGAGCAGGGATGTACTTTATTTTTTGCAACAGGGAAACTTTGCATGCAACTCATCATGAGTCTGGTCGGTATGGCGGTGCTGATCGCCATTGCGGTGCTGCTCTCCAGCAACCGCCGGGCCATTAAACTGCGCACCGTCGTGTGGGCGTTCATCATCCAGATCGGCATCGGCGCGCTGGTGCTGTACGTGCCGCTGGGCCGCAGCATCCTCGGCAGTATGTCTAACGGCGTGGCAAACGTTATCGCCTACGGCAATCAGGGCATTTCGTTCATTTTCGGCGGGCTGGTGTCCGACAAGATGTTCGAGGTGTTCGGCGGCGGCGGCTTCGTATTCGCGCTGCGCGTTCTGCCGGTGATCGTGTTCTTCTCCTCGCTGATTGCGGTGCTGTACTACCTCGGCATCATGCAGTTGGTGATCCGCGTTCTGGGCGGCGGCCTGCACAAGCTGCTGGGCACCTCGCGCACTGAATCGCTGTCGGCGACCGCCAACATTTTCGTTGGCCAGACCGAAGCGCCGCTGGTGGTGCGTCCGTATATCGCCACCATGAGCCAGTCAGAGCTGTTCGCCGTGATGTGCGGCGGCCTGGCCTCGGTAGCCGGTTCGGTGCTGGCAGGGTACGCGCAGATGGGCGTGCCGCTGGAATACCTGATCGCCGCGTCCTTCATGGCCGCGCCGGGCGGGCTGCTGTTCGCCAAGCTGATGGTGCCGGAAACCGAGCAGACCCACGATAAAGACGATGCGATGAAGCTGATCGCCGAAGAAGATCGTCCGGCCAACGTGATCGACGCGGCGGCTTCCGGCGCGGCTTCCGGCATGCAGTTGGCGCTGAACGTCGGTGCGATGCTGCTGGCGTTTATCGCGCTGATCGCCTTGCTTAACGGTATTCTCGGCGGTATCGGCGGCTGGTTCGATTATCCGCAGCTGTCGCTTGAACTGATCCTCGGCTGGGTGTTCTCGCCGATCGCCTTCCTGATCGGCGTGCCGTGGAGCGAGGCGATGACCGCCGGTTCGTTTATCGGCCAGAAAATCATCGTCAACGAGTTCGTTGCCTACATGAACTTCGGCGCCTATCTGCGTCCGGACGACGTGGTGGCGGCGGAAGGCCTGCAGGTGCTGTCGGCCCACACCAAGGCGATCATCTCCTTCGCGCTGTGCGGCTTCGCCAACCTCTCCTCGGTGGCGATCCTGCTGGGCGGTCTGGGCAGCATGGCGCCCAACCGTCGCCACGACATCGCGCGTTTCGGTCTGAAGGCCGTGGCGGCGGGCACGCTGTCCAACCTGATGAGCGCCACCATCGCTGGTTTCTTCCTGGCGCTGTAAGCCATCCCGGAGCCCGCGACGGCGCGACCAATCGCGGGACTCCGCCTATACTCTAAGCAACGCGGGTGCTTGCCGCACCCGCGATCTTCAGCCGCTTCTTTAGCGAATTTGTGAACGATATCGCGTTATTTTGTGATGCTCTTCACATATAATTCCGGTCTGTTACAGTGCTATTTCATATAGTGTGACGATGAACGCGAATTGCCCTCGGCATCCGTGTTCAAATAGCTATTACTGGCCGGCCGCAAGGCGGGTGGCCATGTGCGGTGAGAAGGATCTCAGTTGCCGCCGCGGGAACGCCGTTCCCCTGCGCTATCTTCATGGAACCAAGTCCGCTCGCCAACACCCAGGTACTCAGTTGGAGAGTTTTATGACCGAATTAACCGCAGCAGCGCAACGTGCGCTGAACCTGATGGATTTAACCACGCTGAATGATGATGACACCGACGAGAAAGTGATCGCCCTCTGTCGTCAGGCCAACAGCCCGGCCGGCCACACGGCGGCCATCTGCATTTACCCGCGTTTTATCCCGGTAGCGCGCAAGGCGCTGCGTGAGCAAGGCACGCCGGATATCCGTATCGCCACCGTGACCAACTTCCCGCATGGCAACGACGATATCGACATCGCGCTGGCGGAAACCCGCGCGGCCATCGCCTATGGCGCGGATGAAGTGGACGTGGTGTTCCCTTACCGCGCGCTGATCGCCGGCAACGAACAGGTCGGCTTCGAGCTGGTGAAACAGTGCAAGCAGGCTTGTCAGGCGGCCAACGTGCTGCTGAAAGTGATCATCGAAACCGGTGAGCTGAAGCAGGCCGACCTGATCCGCAAGGCGTCCGAGATCGCCATCAAGGCCGGGGCGGACTTTATCAAGACCTCCACCGGCAAGGTGCCGGTCAACGCCACGCTGGAAAGCGCCGAGCTGATGATGTCGGTGATCCGCGATCTGGGCGTGGCGAAGACGGTGGGCTTCAAGCCGGCCGGCGGCGTGCGCACCGCAGAGGATGCGCTGCATTATCTGCAACTTGCCGATCGTATTCTGGGCGAAGGCTGGGCCGACGCGCGGCATTTCCGCTTTGGCGCTTCCAGCTTGCTGACCGCACTGGGCCACCAGACCCAGACCGCCGGCGGCGGCTACTGATCGATTTCGTTGGCGGGCGCCAGGCGCGCCCGTCTGCACCGACTCTCGGCGACACAGGGGGATACCTTGTTCCTGGCTCAAGAAATTATTCGTAAAAAACGCGACGGCCAACCGTTAAGCGAAGCGGAAATCCGCTTTTTCATCAACGGCATTCGCGACAACGTGGTGTCGGAAGGGCAGATCGCCGCGCTGGCGATGACCATTTATTTCCATGACATGAGCATGCCGGAGCGCGTGGCGCTCACCATGGCGATGCGCGATTCCGGCACCGTGCTGGATTGGAAGAGTCTGGCGCTGAACGGCCCGATCGTCGACAAGCATTCGACCGGCGGCGTGGGTGACGTGACCTCGCTGATGCTTGGCCCGATGGTGGCGGCCTGCGGCGGCTATGTGCCGATGATCTCCGGCCGCGGCCTGGGGCATACCGGCGGCACGCTGGACAAGCTGGAAGCTATTCCGGGCTTCAATATTTTCCCGGACGATAACGCCTTCCGCAAAATCATTCAGGACGTCGGCGTGGCGATCATCGGCCAGACAAGCTCGCTGGCACCGGCGGACAAACGTTTCTACGCCACCCGCGACATTACCGCTACCGTGGATTCGATCCCGCTGATCACCGCCTCCATTCTGGCCAAGAAGCTGGCGGAAGGGCTGGATGCGCTGGTGATGGACGTGAAGGTCGGCTCCGGCGCCTTTATGCCGACCTATGCGCTGTCGCAAGACTTGGCGCAGGCGATCGTCGGCGTGGCCAATGGCGCGGGCTGCAAGACCACCGCGCTGCTGACCGACATGAACCAGGTGCTGGCCTCCAGCGCCGGCAACGCGGTGGAAGTGCGCGAAGCGGTGCGCTTCCTGACCGGCGAATACCGTAACCCGCGCCTGCTGGAAGTGACGCTGGCGCTGTGCGTGGAAATGCTGCTGTCCGGCGGCCTGGCGCAAGACGAGGCCGACGCGCGCGCCAAACTGCAGGCGGTGCTGGACAACGGCAAGGCGGCGGAGGTGTTTGGCCGCATGGTGGCGGCGCAGCAGGGGCCGATAGACTTCGTCGAACGCTACGATAGCTATCTGCCGGCGGCAACGCTGAGCAAGCCGGTGTATGCTGAAAAGCCGGGCATCATCAGCGCCATGGATACCCGCGCGCTGGGCATGGCGGTGGTTTCGCTGGGCGGCGGCCGTCGCCGGGCGAGCGACGCCATCGACTACAGCGTTGGCCTGACCGAGGTGGCGCGCCTGGGCGATAAAGTGGATGCCCAGCAGCCGTTGGCGATGATCCACGCCAACGATGAAGAGAGCTGGCAGCAGGCGGCCGATGCGGTGCGCAGCGCAATGACGCTGAGCGACAAGGCGCCGGAGGCGACGCCGGTGGTGTATAAGCGCATCACTCAAGCGTGATGACCCTCGTCTTTCAAGCCGTAGCGTTGTTGGCTGCACGCGTGTACCCCAGTCACTTACTTGAGTAAGCTCCTG
>NZ_KV792494.1:0-32916 GCF_001808215.1 Serratia sp. HMSC15F11 | reverse complement strand
AGTCACTTACTTAAGTAAGCTCCTGGGGATACACGCGCTAGCCGCCTAGCTACAACTTGAAATCCATTGGGTATAAATTTAGAGAATAAGGGCGATTGCAGTTTTGCGGTCGCAATAGCGTGAGAACACGCAGGAGAGCACAGATGAAACGCACATTTATTATGGTATTGGACTCCTTCGGCATCGGCGCCAGCGAAGACGCCGAACGTTTTGGCGACCAGGGTTCCGACACCCTGGGCCACATCGCCGAGGTTTGCGCGCGCGGTGAGGCCAATGTGGGCCGCCAGGGGCCGCTGACGCTGCCTAACCTGAGCCGTCTGGGCCTCGGTAAAGCGGCGGAAGAGTCCACCGGCAACTTCCCGCAGGGGCTGGACCGCAACGCCGACATCATCGGCGCTTACGCTTACGCCAGCGAGCTCTCTTCCGGTAAAGACACGCCGTCGGGCCACTGGGAAATCGCCGGCGTGCCGGTGCTGTTCGACTGGGGCTACTTCACGGACGAGCACAACAGCTTCCCGCAGGCACTGCTGGACAAGCTGGTCGAGCGCGCCAAGCTGCCGGGTTACCTGGGCAACTGCCACTCGTCCGGCACCGTGATCCTCGATCAGCTGGGCGAAGAGCACATGAAAACCGGCAAGCCGATTTTCTACACCTCCGCCGACTCAGTGTTCCAGATCGCCTGCCATGAAGAAACCTTCGGCCTGGATCGCCTGTATGAGCTGTGCGAAATCGCGCGTGAAGAGTTGACCGAAGGCGGGTACAACATCGGCCGCGTGATCGCGCGTCCGTTCATCGGCGATAAGCCGGGCCACTTCCAGCGCACCGGTAACCGCCACGATCTGGCGGTAGAGCCGCCAGCGCCGACCGTGCTGAAAAAGCTGGTGGACGAGAAGGGCGGTGAAGTGGTGTCGATCGGTAAAATCGCCGACATCTACGCCAACGTCGGCATCACCAAGAAGGTGAAGGCGACCGGCATCGACGCGCTGTTCGACGCGACCCTGATCGAAATGGAAAAGGCCGGCGACAACACCATCGTGTTCACCAACTTCGTGGACTTCGACTCCTCCTATGGCCACCGCCGCGACGTGGCGGGCTACGCCGCCGCGCTGGAGCTGTTCGACCGCCGCCTGCCGGAGCTGCTGAAGCTGGTGAAAGACGAAGACATCATCATCTTCACCGCCGACCACGGCTGCGACCCGACCTGGCCGGGCACTGACCACACCCGCGAGCACATCCCGGTGCTGGTTTACGGCCCGAAAGTGAAGCCGGGCTCGCTGGGCCACCGCGAGACCTTTGCCGACATCGGCCAGACCGTCGCCAATTACTTTGGCCTGTCGCCGATGGATTACGGTAAGAGCATGTTCTAAGCCCTGTCTTTCAAGCCGCAGCGTTGTTAGCTTCATGCGTGAACCCCAGTCACTTGCTCAAGTAAGCTCCTGGGGATTCACCCGTTAGCTGCCTAGCTGCAACTCGAAATTCAAGGCTTAGATGTTTGACGTTTTTATTAAATAAGATTTCTAAAGGAAGAAAATTATGGCTACGCCGCACATTAATGCTGAGATGGGTGATTTCGCTGACGTAGTACTGATGCCGGGCGATCCGCTGCGTGCAAAATACATCGCCGAAACCTTCCTGGAAGGCGCGGTGGAAGTGAACAACGTGCGCGGCATGTTGGGCTTCACCGGCACCTACAAAGGCCGCCGCATCTCCGTAATGGGCCACGGCATGGGCATCCCGTCCTGCTCCATCTATGCGCGCGAGCTGATCGCCGAATTCGGCGTGAAGAAGATCATTCGCGTGGGCTCCTGCGGCGCGGTGCGTGACGATATCAAACTGCGTGACGTGGTGATCGGCATGGGCGCGTGCACCGACTCCAAGGTGAACCGTCTGCGCTTCAAGGACAACGACTACGCGGCGATCGCCGACTTCGACATGGTGCGCAACGCGGTCGACGCGGCGGCGGCGCAGGGCATCCCGGCGCGCGTGGGCAACATCTTCTCCGCCGATCTGTTCTACACGCCGGATCCGGACATGTTCCAGGTGATGAAGAAGTACGGCATCCTGGGCGTGGAAATGGAAGCGGCCGGCATCTACGGCGTGGCGGCGGAGCTGTACGAAGAGTTCGGCTGCAAGGCGCTGACCATCTGCACCGTGTCCGACCACATCCTGCGTCACGAAGCGACCACGGCGGCGGAACGCCAGACCACCTTTAACGAAATGATCGTTATCGCGCTGGAATCCGTGCTGCTGGGCGACAAAGCGTAATAAATACCCCGGCGGGCGTCATCATGGCGCCCGCCCGTCAATCTATTCATTCCGCTTGGCCAGTTTTGGCTAACGCTTTACCTTTCTGCCGTTTAACGCTATTACTTCCTCTATCAATCTATTCACCAATCTATTCATCTGATGATCACCGTTGAACAAGTTTTGCGCCATGGGCCGGCTACGGCTCGTCAACTGACAGAAGCGTTAGGCATCAGCCAGCCGACGCTATCGCGCCGTATCCGCGAACTGGCAGGCGCAGTATTGATCCTCGGTAAAGGTAAGGCGACGCGCTATGTATTGCGGCGCGGGATCGGCGGTGAGAGGCAGTTTCCGCTGTATCGGATTGATGAGCGGGGCAAGGCGCACCTGTTTGCCACACTTTGCCCGCTGTATCCTGCCGATAACTGTGCGGTGTGCGATGAGCGCAGCGGAGAGTGGCAGCTCTATGACGGCATGCCATGGTATTTAAACGACCTACGGCCGATTGGCTTTCTCGGGCGAGCCTGGGGAAAAGCAGCGGCGCGCGAGTTGAATTTGCCGGAGGATGTGCGGCGATGGGATGAAGGCCAACGCTTGTTGGCGCTCTGCCGTTATGGCGAAGACATGACCGGCGATCTGCTGCCTGGTGCTGACAGCTATCAGCGCTGGTTAATGCGGGATACTGCCGTCGCCATCACGGTGGAAGATAAAACCGAGCGTTACGCCGCATTGTCTGTCCAGGCGCTGGCCGGGGAGCTGGTGGGCTCTTCCGCCGGTGGCGAGCAACCCAAATTTGCCGCCTATGCTGAGCTGGCGCCTGGGCGCCGCGCGCATGTGTTGGTGAAGTTCAGCCTGGCGCCGACGCATGTCATTGCACAGCGCTGGAGCGATTTGCTGATCGCCGAGTCGCTGGCGTTGCAGACGGTCGCCGCTGCGGGATTGCCTGCCGCATCGGCGCAAATCCTGTTCGGCGCCGACCGGCAATGCTTTTTAGAGGTAGAGCGCTTTGATCGCATCGGTGAAGAAGGGCGGGTAGCGATGGTGTCGCTGGAGGCGCTGGATGCCGAGTTCAGCGGCAGCGGCCACGCCAACTGGGTCGTGGCCGCCGAGCGGCTATTGCAGCAAGGGGTGATCAATCACTCAGTCTACCAACGGATTGCCCTGTATTGGGCCTTTGGCCGGTTGATCGCCAACAGCGATATGCACCAAGGCAACCTGTCGTTCTTGCGAATAACCCAGCGGCCGGTCATGTTGGCGCCTTTGTATGATATGTTGCCGATGGCTTTTGCGCCGGCAAGCAGCGGTAATCTGCGCCGCGACGCGGTGGAGATCCGTTTGAGCAACGAGGTGAGCGGCGCCGTCTGGCGGCAAGCGGAGCTATTGGCTCTCGAGTTCTGGCGGCGAACGGCGCAACATGACGACATCAGCGAGGCGTTCCGGGCGATTGCCGAGCAAATGTTGGTGCAACTGCAGAAGCTGCACGAGCGCATTCAGCGCCTGGCCTGAGTTACCCCTTCTTCGGCGCTTCCTGTTTTGTCTCCGGCGCATCCTCTTCGTCGTCTTCCACCGTATTGCCTTCTGCCAACGGCGTGTTGGCGGTCAACAGGTACGGCGACTGCTGCCAGCGGCTGCGGCGGTGTTGCAGCAGGGTGCGCGCCAGAATGATGCCGATCGCCAGCGCCAGCAGGATCATCAGGCGCAGCAGATTGGTGGTGTTGTCCACCTGCTTGGATTCGGTCGCCAGCACGTGGGTGTCGAGGGTGATGCGGATAAAGCCGATCGGACCGTCTTTGCCCTGAATGGATTCGACCAACTGGTGGTTGAAGTAGCTGCCGGCGCGTTTGCCGTCGAGCGACAGGCGATCGCGTATACTTATCTGTTCCCCGGCGTGGGAGACCAGCGTGCCGTCCAGCTGATACACGCTGACGTCGAGAATGCGGCTGTGATCGGTGAGCTGCTTGAGGATGGCGTCGATGCGCGGGGTGTTGCCGTCGTCGTCCAGCAGCGGCGCCAGGCTGTAGGCGACCTGTTTGGTCAGCGTCTGCGCCAGTTCTTCAACCTGCTCGGATCGCGCCATTTGGTGACTCAGGCTAAAATAAGAGGCGCCCTGCATCAGCAGCACCAGCAAAGCTAGGCAAATCAGGATAATAGCGGTGCGGTGCAGGCGAAATTTCAGTTTAGCGCGAGCCATGCAGGTTCCTTGGGCATCGGGGACACTTTATGTTGCCAGAACCGCTGGCGATAGGATAGCTTGATGCGTCGTTTTATCATGCAGCGTTTTTGTCCATTCAGGAGTCAATGATGTCAAACAGTCTGACCTATTGCGATCTTCCGGCGGAGATCTCTCAATGGCCGGGTCTTCCCCTTTCGCTCAGCGGCGACGAAGTGATGCCGCTGGACTACCGGGCAGGCAATACCGGGTGGCTGTTATACGGCAGGAAGCTGGACAAGGCGCGCATTACGCAATTCCAACGCAAGCTCGGCGCGGCGATGGTGATCGTCACCGCCTGGGGCGTGGACGACTATCAGGTGGTGCGGTTGGCGGGCACGTTAACGCCGCGCGCCAAGCTGCTGGCGGCGGAGAGCGGGCTGGACGTGGCGCCGCTCGGCAAGATCCCACACCTGCGCACGCCGGGGCTGCTGGTGATGGACATGGATTCGACGGCGATCGAGATCGAGTGCATCGACGAGATCGCCAAGCTGGCGGGCGTCGGCGAGCAGGTGGCGGAAGTCACCGAGCGCGCGATGCGCGGCGAGCTGGACTTTACCGCCAGCCTGCGCCAGCGCGTCGGCACGCTGAAAGGGGCCGACGCCAACATCCTCAAGCAGGTGCGCGACGAGCTGCCGCTGATGCCGGGGCTGACCAGCCTGGTGGGCAAGCTGCAGGCGATGGGCTGGCATGTGGCGATCGCCTCCGGCGGCTTCACCTACTATGCCGAATACCTGCGCAACCGGCTGCGGCTGGTGGCGGCAGCGGCCAATGAGCTGGAGATCCGCGACGGCAAGCTGACCGGCGAAGTGCTGGGGCCGGTGGTGGACGCACAGTTCAAAGCCGACACGCTGCTGCGGCTGGCGGAGAAGCTTGAGATCCCGCTGGCGCAGACCGTGGCCATCGGCGACGGCGCCAACGATTTGAAAATGATGCAGGCGGCGGGGTTGGGTATCGCCTACCACGCCAAACCGAAAGTGTATGAAAAAGCGCAGGTGGCGATCCGGCATGCGGATCTGATGGGCGTGCTGTGTATTCTCACCGGCAGCCTGAAACACGAAGTGCGATAACGAAAGATTGAGGTAAGACGTGGCAAAAGCGGCAAAACGGGCATTTGTGTGCAATGAGTGCGGGGCGGACTATCCGCGTTGGCAGGGGCAGTGCAGCGCCTGTCATGCCTGGAACACCATCACGGAAGTGCGTTTGGCCGCGTCGCCCGCAGCGGCGCGCAACGATCGCCTCAGCGGTTATGCCGGCGACGCCGGCGTCAGCAAGATACAGAAGCTGTCGGAAATCAGCCTTGAGGCGCTGCCGCGCTTTACCACCGGCTTTCTCGAGTTCGACCGCGTGCTGGGCGGCGGCGTGGTGCCCGGCAGCGCCATTCTGATCGGCGGTAATCCCGGCGCCGGCAAGAGCACCCTGTTGCTGCAGGTGCTGTGCAAACTGTCCGAACAGATGAAAACCCTGTACGTCACCGGCGAGGAGTCGCTGCAGCAGGTGGCGATGCGCGCTCACCGTCTGGGGCTGCCGACCGGCGGCCTGAACATGCTGTCGGAAACCAGCATCGAGCAGATCTGCCTGATCGCCGAGCAGGAACAGCCGAAGCTGATGGTGATCGACTCGATCCAGGTGATGCACATGGCGGACATTCAGTCTTCGCCGGGCAGCGTGGCGCAGGTGCGGGAAACCGCCGCCTATCTGACGCGCTTCGCCAAGACGCGCGGCGTGGCGATCGTCATGGTCGGCCACGTCACCAAAGACGGCTCGCTGGCCGGGCCGAAAGTGCTGGAACACTGTATCGACTGTTCGGTGCTGCTGGATGGCGACGCCGATTCCCGCTTCCGCACTCTGCGCAGCCACAAGAACCGCTTCGGCGCGGTCAACGAGCTGGGCGTGTTTGCCATGACCGAACAGGGGCTGCGCGAAGTCAGCAACCCTTCGGCGATCTTCCTCAGCCGCGGCGATGAAGTCACCTCCGGCAGCTCGGTGATGGTGGTGTGGGAAGGCACCCGGCCGCTGCTGGTGGAGATCCAGGCGCTGGTGGATCACTCGATGATGTCCAACCCGCGCCGCGTGGCGGTGGGCCTGGAGCAGAACCGGTTGGCGATCCTGCTGGCGGTGCTGCACCGGCACGGCGGGCTGCAGATGTCGGATCAGGACGTGTTCGTCAACGTGGTCGGCGGGGTGAAAGTCAGCGAGACCAGCGCCGATCTGGCGCTGCTGATGTCGCTGGTTTCGAGCCTGCGCGATCGGCCGCTGCCGAACGATCTGGTGGTGTTCGGCGAAGTGGGGTTGGCGGGGGAGATTCGCCCGGTGCCGAGCGGCCAGGAGCGCATCTCCGAAGCGGCCAAGCACGGCTTCAAGCGCGCCATCGTGCCGCACGGCAACATGCCGAAGAAGCCGCCGGCCAACATGCAGGTGTTCGGGGTCAAGAAGCTGGCGGACGCGCTGGACGTGCTGGAAGAGTTTTATTAATGTCGCCGACGGCGAGAAAGATATGCTATTTTGTTTAGCATACTAAACGGAGGTGGCCATGCCGCAATTTGATTACCTGAAGACGTCCATTAAGCAAAAGGGCTGTACTTTGCAGCAGGTGGCGGATGCCAGCGGCATGACCAAAGGCTATCTCAGCCAGCTGTTGAACGACAAGATCAAAAGCCCGAGCGCGCAAAAGCTCGAGGCGCTGCACCGTTTTCTCGGGCTGGAGTTCCCGCGTAAAGAGGTTAAAGTCGGCGTGGTGTTTGGTAAATTTTACCCGCTGCACACCGGCCACATCTACCTGATCCAGCGCGCCTGCAGCCAGGTGGACGAGCTGCACGTTATCTTGTGCCATGACGAGCCGCGCGATCGCGAGCTGTTCGAGAACAGTTCGATGTCGCAACAGCCGACGGTCAGCGATCGCCTGCGCTGGCTGCTGCAAACCTTCAAGTACCAGAAAAACATCCATATCCACTCGTTCGACGAGCAGGGCATCGAACCCTATCCGCACGGCTGGAACGTGTGGAGCGACGGCATGAAGGCCTTTATGGAACAGAAGGGCATCGTGCCGAGCTTCATCTATTCCAGCGAAGCGCAGGATGCGCCGCGCTACCGCGAGCATCTGGGCATCGAAACCATTTTGGTCGACCCCGAGCGTTCGTTCATGAACATCAGCGGCAATCAGATCCGCCAGGATCCGTTCCGCTATTGGGACTACATCCCGACCGAGGGGAAGCCGTTCTTCGTGCGCACCGTAGCGATCCTCGGCGGCGAATCGAGCGGCAAGTCGACGTTGGTCAACAAGTTGGCCAACATCTTTAACACCACCAGCGCCTGGGAATATGGCCGCGATTACGTGTTTTCGCACCTGGGCGGCGACGAGATGGCGCTGCAGTATTCCGACTACGACAAAATTGCCCTCGGGCAGGCGCAATACGTGGATTTCGCGGTCAAGTACGCCAACAAGGTGGCGTTTATCGATACCGATTTTGTGACTACGCAGGCGTTTTGCAAAAAGTACGAAGGGCGTGAGCACCCCTTCGTGCAGGCGCTGATCGACGAATACCGTTTCGATCTGGTGATCCTGCTGGAAAACAACACGCCGTGGGTGGCGGACGGTCTGCGCAGCCTCGGCAGCACTGCCGATCGCCTGGCGTTCCAGCGCCTGCTGGAGGAGATGCTGCGCGCTAACAACATCGAGTACGTGCACGTTGAGTCCAGCGATTATGAAGAGCGTTTCCTGCGCTGCGTCGAGCTGGTGCAACAGCTGCTGGCGGCGGACGCCGGCCGGTTGAGCACGCCCGCCCATCGTCACGCGGCAGGCTGAGTAAAATTAGCGTAATGTGCGATCGAGGCGGCAGAAACTCCACTCAGGCGCACATTTAACGGCTTGTTTAAACATGGTTCATTCGACAGCGACTAAGTTAAGATTTTCTTTACAATAACGCTTAGAAGAAGACATGTCTTATCGCTTACTCGCTCTCTGGTTGGTCTGCTATGCCGCAGCCTGGACGCTGCTGACTGTTTATCTCGATCCTACCCTGCCTTACGACGCCGTCGAGGCGCTCAACTGGGGCCTCAACGGCGAGTGGGGTTCACCGAAAAATCCGTGGCTGGTCGGTGCGGCGATGCATCCGGCGATCTGGCTGTCGTGGCTGCCGCTGAACGTTTACTGGTATGGCGGGCACTTCATCGCCATCGCCATCGGCATGTTGGGCGTCTGGCTGTTGGCGCGGCGCCTGAGCGGCAGCACCTCGCTGGCCTGGATGGCGCTGCTGACGCTCAACCTGTCCGGCATCATCAATTTCGACATTATTCCCTACAACGACAACTACCTGTTGGTGATGCTGTGGCCGTGGATGGCGCTGTTCTTCCACCTGGCGATCTCGCGTTCGGCCAACTGGTGGCCGGCCTTCGCGTTGGTGGCCGGTCTGGCGATGATGGCGAAATACTCGACCTTCGCCTTCATCTATTTTGTGGCGCTGTCGACGCTGTTCGTACCGCAGGTCCGTCGCTGCTATCGGCAGCCGCAGTTCTATCTGGCGGTGGCGATCTGGCTGGCGTTGGTGTTGCCGAACGTGTTCTGGCTGTGGAGCCACGACTTTGCCGCCTTCAAAT
This sequence comes from Serratia sp. HMSC15F11, assembly GCF_001808215.1. Classification (NCBI taxonomy): domain Bacteria; kingdom Pseudomonadati; phylum Pseudomonadota; class Gammaproteobacteria; order Enterobacterales; family Yersiniaceae; genus Serratia; species Serratia sp. HMSC15F11. The sequence goes on along the minus strand of NZ_KV792494.1, from coordinate 23,867 downwards.
GGGTGGATTCGCAGATCAAGATGCAGCTCAACCTCGACATGCTGCAGTCGCTGCTGCTGGTGTTCTATCCGTCGCTGGTGCTGTGGGCGATCCTGCGGCGCAGCGGGGCGGTGCTGGCCTGGCCATCGGCGTTGCCGATGCGGGTGCTGCTGTGGATCTATCTGTTGCCGCTCGGCATTATCACTTTCTGGTTCTCCTTCAACGTCGGCGGCCGGTTGACCGAGTGGCTGCAGCCGTTCTTCATGCTGGCGCCCGCGCTGCTGGTCGGCTGCGTCCGTCAGCCGCCGGTGCGTTCACTGCGCGCGGCGACCCTCGGGCTGATGTGTGCAGCGCTGGCGGTCTATCTGGGGTATGCCGCGGTGATGCTGGGCAACGTGCGCAACGCCGGCCAGAAAATGGTGGGTATCAAGGCGTTCAGCGCCGGGGTGGAGCGGCAGTGGCAGGAGCGGTATGGCGTCGATCTACGCTACGTCGGCGGCGAATACCTGTCGCAGTGGATGACGGTGTACGCCGGTTCCCGGCCGCAGACCATTACGCGCTGGTCCAATCATACGCGCCCGAATATCTACAACGTCAACATCAGCTATCCGCAGATTGCGCAGCACGGCGTCGCCCTGTTTGGCCGGTTGGGTGAAGACTGCGCGCACAGCGACTTCGGCGGTGAGTTGGCCCACTGGCCGAAGATGCGCCTCGATTGGCAGCAGACGCTGACGTTCCGCGCCGATCCGCATGCCGACGAGCAGACGCTGTGCGTCGGCTTCGTCCGCCCGCAGTAACGGCGGCGCAGGGCGCCGCCGCGATTCAGGCTTAGTAAGCGATAACCAGCTTGCCTTGCATATGGCCGCCGAGCAGCTGTCGATGCGCGGCGGTCAGCGTGTCTACCGTCAACCCGTGCAGGGTTTCGCTCAGCGTGGTGCTCAGCTTGCCCTCGTCCAGCAACTGCGCCATCTGCTGCAGGATGCGCCCCTGCTGCGCGATGTCCGGGGTGGTAAACATGCTGCGGGTGAACATGAATTCCCAATGCAGCGCGGCGCTTTTCAGCTTCAGCGCGTTTTGATCCAACGGCTGCGCATTCTCGACGATGGTGCAGATATGGCCCAGCGGCGCGACCAGCTCGGCCATCGCCGGCCAGTGGCCGTCGGTATCGTTCAGGCACAGGATGTAATCCACCTGCTCGATGCCGTGCTGCGCCAGGTTGCCTTTCAGATCGCGATAGTCCACCACCAGATCGGCGCCGCGTTCACGGCACCAGGCGGCGGATTCCGGCCTTGAGGCGGTGGCGATCACTTTCACCTTGCTGCGCAATGCGGCCAGCGGAATGGCCAGCGAGCCGACTCCGCCGGCGCCGCCGATGATCAACAGCGTCTTGTGCTCCGGCGCATCCTGAATGTTTAGATGTTCGAACAGCGCCTCCCAGGCGGTGAGGGCGGTGAGCGGCAGGGCGGCGGACTCGGCCCAGTTCAGGCTGCGCGGCTTGTGCGCGGCGATGCGTGAGTCGATCAGCTGGTGGCTGCTGTTGCTGCCGGGGCGGGTGATGTCGCCGGCGTACCATACTTCATCGCCGGGCTTGAAGCCGCTGACGCCGCTGCCTACGCCCACCACGATGCCGCTGGCGTCCCAGCCGAGAATGCGCGGCTGCTGCAGGCCGCTTTTCTGCAGACCGGCGTGCACTTTGGTGTCCACCGGGTTGACCGACACGGCTTTCACCTCCACCAGCAGATCGTACTGGCCGGGAACCGGCATCTCCGGTGAAATCTCGATGAAACCGGCGGGGTTCTGCGGGTCTACGGCAATGGCTTTTATCGACATGATTGTACTCCTTTCAAATGATGCCCCCAGTGTAGACCCGCGGCAGTGGGGTGATAAGATGGACAATATCTAACTGAGTGTTCGTTTGAGGTGAACAATGGAATTCAAACAGCTGCAGGACATGGCGCTGTTCGCGCTGGTGGCGGAGTGCGGCAGCTTCACCGCCGCCGCACAGCGCGTGGGATTGCCGAAATCCAGCGTCAGCCAGCGCATCAGCCAGCTCGAACAGACGCTGGGGCTGCGCTTGCTCAACCGCACCACGCGCCAGCTGAACCTGACCTTCGCCGGTGAGCGTTATCTGGAACATTGTCAGGCGATGATGTCCGCCGCCGAACGCGCCGATCTGGCGCTGCAGCGGCTGCGCGATAACCCGAGCGGCCGCCTGCGCATCTCGACGCCCGCCGGGCTGGGGGCGACCCTGGTGGCGCGGCTGGCGGCGGATTTTCAGCGCCAGTACCCGGACGTTTCGCTGGAGGTGTCGGTGTCCGATGCCATGGTGGATCTGGTACAGGAAGGCTTCGACGCCGCGTTGCGCACCGGCAAGCCGCAGGATTCTTCGCTGATCGGTCGCCGTCTCGGGTATGCGCCGCGCTATCTGTTGGCGGCGCCGTCCTATCTGGCGCAGCATCCGCCGATCGAACACCCGCAGCAGCTGCAACAGCATCGCTGCATCGCCCACCGCGCCTGGACGGCCTGGAACCTGCGCTGCGGCGACGACTACTACCGTTGGCAGCTGCCGCTGGCGCACACCACCGACAACCTGCTGTATGCGCGTGAATGCGCTATCGCCGGTGCGGGGATCACGCTGTTGCCGGCGTTTCTCAGCCGCGAGGTGGTGGCGCAGAAGCTGTTGGTGGAAGTCTTGCCGGCGTGGCGCGCGGAGGGCAATGAGCTGTATCTGGTCTACCCGAGCCGCAAGCTGAATTCCCCGGCGTTGGCCTGCTTTATCGATGTGGTGCTGCAGCACCCGGCGTTTGACGACTACGCGCGCGAGCTGGCGCGGGAATAAAAAAAGGCGCCGCATGCGGCGCCTGGGGTATTACTTGGCGATCTTCTTGTACTTGATGCGGTGCGGCTCGAGCGCGTCGGCGCCCAGCGTACGCTTCTTGTACTCTTCGTACTCGGTGAAGTTGCCTTCGAAGAATTCCACCTTGCCCTCGTCCTGGTAGTCCAGGATGTGGGTGGCGATACGGTCGAGGAACCAACGGTCGTGCGAGATCACCATGGCGCAGCCAGGGAATTCCAGCAGGGCGTTTTCCAGCGCGCGCAGGGTTTCGATATCCAGGTCGTTGGTCGGTTCATCGAGCAGCAGCACGTTGCCGCCAACCTGCAGCAGCTTGGCCAGGTGCAGACGGCCACGCTCACCGCCGGACAGCTCGCCCACGCGTTTGCCCTGATCGACGCCCTTGAAGTTGAAGCGGCCGACATAGGCGCGGCTCGGCATCTCGGTGTTGCCGATGCGCATGATGTCCTGCCCGCCGGAAACTTCTTCCCACACGGTTTTCGAGCCGTCCATGCTGTCGCGGAACTGATCGACGGACGCCAGCTTGACGGTATCGCCCAGCACGATGCTGCCGGAGTCGGGTTGTTCCTGACCGGACATCATGCGGAACAGCGTGGATTTACCCGCGCCGTTCGGGCCGATGATGCCGACGATTGCCCCTTTCGGCACCGAGAACGACAGGTCGTCGATCAGCAGGCGGTCGCCGTAGGACTTGCGCAGGTTGCTGACTTCGACCACTTTATCGCCCAGGCGTGCGCCAGGTGGAATGAACAGTTCGTTGGTTTCGTTGCGTTTCTGGTATTCGGTGTTGTTCAGCTCTTCGAAGCGGGCCAAACGGGCCTTGCCTTTGGACTGACGGCCTTTGGCACCCTGACGCACCCACTCCAGCTCTTTCTCGATCGACTTGCGACGAGCGGCTTCGGCGGACGCTTCCTGCGCCAGACGCGCGTCTTTCTGCTCCAGCCAGGAAGAGTAGTTGCCTTCCCATGGAATGCCCTCGCCGCGGTCCAGTTCGAGGATCCAGCCGGCCACGTTATCCAGGAAGTAACGGTCGTGGGTGATCGCCACCACGGTGCCTTCGAAGTCGTGCAGGAAGCGTTCCAGCCAGGCCACGGACTCGGCGTCCAGGTGGTTGGTCGGTTCGTCCAGCAGCAGCATGTCCGGCTTTTCGAGCAGCAGGCGGCACAGCGCTACGCGGCGGCGCTCACCCCCGGACAGGTGGGCGATTTTGGCGTCCCAGTCCGGCAGGCGCAGCGCATCGGCGGCGCGTTCCAGTTGGGCGTTGAGGTTGTGACCGTCGTGCGCCTGAATGATCTCTTCCAGGCGGCCCTGTTCGGCGGCCAGCTTGTCGAAGTCTGCGCCTTCTTCTGCGTACAGCGCGTACACTTCGTCCAGGCGTTTCAGCGCGCCGACCACTTCCGCCAGCGCTTCTTCCACCGACTCACGCACGGTGTGTTCGAGGTTAAGCTGCGGCTCCTGCGGCAGGTAACCGATCTTGATGCCCGGCTGCGGGCGCGCTTCCCCTTCGATGTCGGTATCGATGCCGGCCATGATGCGCAGCAGGGTGGACTTACCGGCGCCGTTCAGGCCCAGTACGCCGATTTTGGCCCCAGGGAAGAAGCTCAGGGAGATGTTTTTCAAAATATGACGCTTCGGCGGTACGACCTTGCCGACGCGGTGCATGGTATAGACGTATTGAGCCACGTTGCTCTAAGCCTCTCTATATCAGTATTTATAGGATGTCTGGCGGCATGAGTGTAGCCCGTTTCGATCTCGGATCCCAGACATCGCTCAGCGATCGCTAAGTATAACCGTTTATGCGCCGATAAAGGCGCATATTGGTGGCTTATGGCGTGACGACGATCGCGACGCGGCGGTTTTCCGCGCGGCCGCTGGAGGTGCGGTTGTCGGCAACGGGATCGCGCTTGCCCATGCCGCGGGTTTCGATATTGGCGCGTGGAATGCCGACGCTGGCCAGCAGATCGGCCACCGCATCGGCGCGGCGCAGGGAGAGCTGGTCGTTATAGCTGTCTTCGCCGTAGTTGTCGGTATGGCCGTCCAGGCGGAACTTGGTGATGCCGACGCTCAGCAGCGCACGGCCCATCTTCTGCACCGTTTCGGTGCTTTCCGGGTTCAGCTTGCCGATGTTGTTGCCGAACAGCACCTTATCCGACAGGCCGAACTCCCAGCCGTTGTCAGTCAGCTTGAAGCCCTGCGATTGCAGCAGCGCGATCTGCTCGGGCGTCAGGCCCTGCGGCTTGCTCTGGCAGCCGGCGAGCGCCAGCAGGGCGACGAACACCATCGTCAGCAGTGAAAAACGACCTTTAAACAGTTGCTGTATCATAGTCAAAATCCCTAGTTCAAGTGTTATAGCCGGGGCTCTTATTTATGTATAGCCAGCCGCCAGCCTCCGTTATAACGATGCTTTGCCTGATACATCGCATCGTCAGCTTCGTGCAAAAGACCCTGAGGCGTCGAGGCGTGATCAGGGTACAGCGCAATACCGATACTCAGAGAGGTAATGACCGCCTCGTCGTTCGGCAAAATGACCGGTTGCGTCATGCAGTCGATGATGTTGTCAGCGATCTGCAGGACATCTTCCGTGCCGTGTACCGGCGCCAGCAGCACGGCGAATTCATCCCCGCCCAGACGCGCGACCAGATCGGTCTCGCGCAGTTGCGCGCGAATGCGTCCGGCAATGGTGGTCAGCACCGCATCGCCTGCAGCGTGACCGTAACTGTCGTTCACTTCCTTGAAGCGATCGCCGTCGATAAACAGCACCGCCAATTTTGCCGGCGGCTCAATATCGCCCAGGGCGCGGCTCAGCCGCCCTTCGAAGAAGGCGCGATTCGGCAAGCCGGTCAGGCTGTCGTGCGTCGCCCGGTGGGCCAGCGAGTCGTTCTCCTGCTTCAGGTGGGCCTGCCAGGCCTCCAGTTCGTCGAGCAAGCCGTTGAAATCGTTGCTGAGCTCATGCAGCTCGGCGATCGGCGCCGACGGCACCCGCAGGCCGAAGGTGCGATCGCGGCGCACCGCGTGCGCCACGTTGGCGATGTCGTCCAGCGAACTGACGATGCCGACCAGCATGCGGCGCGACAACACCAGGGCGCACAAGGTACTGAGCACCAGGCAGGCGATCATGCCGACCATGCCGCGCAACAGGAAACGCAGCAGGCTGCCGCCGTTGCCGCTCAGCCAGACCTGGCCGACCTGCTTACCCTCGTGGGTGATGGGCAGGATGACCGGTTCGGGCAGCGCCCAGTGCGCGACGATCTGCTCCAGGCCGTGCAGCGGCCCATCGGTGGGATGGCGCCAGTTGGCCAGCATCTTGCCGTTGTTGTCGAGGATCCGCGCGTCCGATACTTCTTCGTTGGAGGCGATCAGCATCAGCGCCTCGCGTGCGGCGGTGCGGTCTTCAAACACCACGGCGGCCTCGACGGTATAACTGATGGAGCGCGCGATCAGGTGCAGGTTGTGGTTGGCATAGGCGCGCAGTGCAAACAGCGCCACCAGCGTCAAAAAGATGCCGGCGGTGCCGACGGCGATCAGCGCCAGCCCAAGATGTACCCGCTGCAGCACTCGGCCCAGCGTCGGGCGCGCATTGCCGGAGCGGTTTTTACGCAACAGCCTCATAGCGGCGGCGCCTGTTTGCGTGCCAGCTGCAGCACGTTGGGATGGACGCGCACGCCGCTGCGCGCCAGGGCGTCCAGGTTGACCTTGAAGCTGGCCTGATCCCCATCGATCTTCAGGCAAAATGCGCTGCCGGCGGAACATTCGCTATCGTTCTCGCTGATGCTGAGAATGGAGTTGCCGGAAATGCGCTGCATGAAATTTTGTCTCTGCGCGGCGGTGATGTTCCCTAAGTAGATAACATCGCAGCCGGTACTCAGCGTTGGGCTGTCGAACGGCACGCGCTCGGCTTTAATCGGACGCGGGGCGCTGAGCAGGATCGGATCGAACAACCCTTCGGCATACTGGGTGGGTGCGGTCACGCACAACCGGATCGGATTGGGTTCACGCGACCAGCGGGCGTAGCTGATGATGCCGACCACCACGGTCGTCACGGCGTGCGTGCGCTTTTGATAGGGAGCATCGGCGGCGCGCGCAGGCCCGGGCAACGTCAGCAGCACCAACAAAACGATCAGCAACAGGCGACCGATATTCAGGCGTGCGGCATGGAAGCCCGGCACGGGGCTTTTTGCGCAACGCATCGCTATCGCGGTCTTACTTGCCATTTTCACCCGCCATTCCGGCCTGATCCACCGCCCGCAGGCCGTGGCCTGACAAGGAAAAATCCGGCCCGCTTGAAGGGACAATCGTTTTGCTGAAAGCTGTCAGTCGCACTGCCTAATGAACACTATCTAACCCATAATTGGCGCGGATTGTATTATAAGATGTCTTCGTTGGGCGCTTTATGTGCTGTTTTCTCGGAATTATCCTACTTATTTTTGATAGTATAAAAATGCCTACCCGGGTTTGCCACCGCTTTTCTGCAAAGTTGGCGCGTTTGGCCAGCTGTCAGGCGATTTGCGCAACGGCTGCGTCATTTCAAAAATGTAATAATGTGATAGCTAATAATTAAAAAGTATTTTACTTCTCTAATAAGCACCGGGGCGGCTAATAAAAATCCGGTGGCTGGAAATATCCCGCCGGCCTGATTTGTCAGCCAAAGTAAACGTTTTTTACCTGGCTCCCGTCATGGCGATACACTTCTTCTTCTACAGTATTGAATGGATAAGCGATTGCGCTGTCTATGGTAGATATCTGCGTCCGGGCCGTGCGCCCGGCTTTATTTTGTCCCGCGGCGCCGTGGCGCGGCGGTCACCGGGGAGCTGGGCGGCTCCTGCGGTATAACCAGTGAGGAAAGAGCGAGGATGGTCAAGGTGGACAAGCGACGGCTGTTGGCGATGGGGCTGTGCCTGACGGCGTTTTCCGGCGCGGCGCTGGCGGATTCTCTGGATGCGCAACGTCAGCGCTACCAGCAGATCAAACAGGCGTGGGACGGCAATCAGATGGACGTGGTGGCGCAGCTGATGCCGACGCTGCGCGATTACCCGCTTTATCCTTACCTGGAATACCGCGAGCTGACGCAGGATCTGAGTCAGGCGGGGTTCTCCGAGGTGAACGACTTTATCAAACGCAACCCGACGCTGCCGCCGGCGAAATCACTGGCGCCGCGCTTCGTCAATGAGCTGGCGCGTCGCGAAGACTGGCGCACCCTGTTGGCCTTCAGCCCGCAAGCGCCCAAACCGGTGGCGGCGCGCTGCAACTATTACTACGCCAAGTGGGCCACCGGCGATCAGCAGGCGGCCTGGAGCGGCGCAGACGAACTGTGGCTGAACGGCAAAACGCTGCCGAGCGCCTGCGATCGGCTGTTCAGCGTCTGGCGCGGCGCGGGCAAGCAGACGCCGCTCGATATTCTGGCGCGCATGAAGCTGGCGCTGAAAGAGGGCAACAGTTCACTGGTCAGCAACCTCTACAGCCAACTGCCGGCCGACTACCAGACCATGGGCAACGCCCTGGTGCGCTTGCAAAACGATCCGACCACCGTGGAAGCCTTCGCCCGCAGCGTGGGGCCGACCGACTTTACCCGCGCCGCCACCGGCATCGCCTTTGAGCGCCTGGCGCGGCAGGATGTGGAAAACGCGCGGGCGATGATCCCGACGCTTGCGCGGCTGCAGAAAATGAGCGACGACGAGCGGCTGGGGCTGGAAGAGGCGGTGGCCTGGCGCCTGATGGGCAGCGATGCCACCTTTGAACAGGCGCAGTGGCGCGATCAGGTGATCCTGCGCAGCTGTTCGCCTTCGCTGCTGGAGCGCCGGGTACGCATGGCGCTGGGCAACGGCGATCGGCAGGGCGTGGCGACCTGGCTGGCGCGCCTGCCGGAAGCGTCGCGCAACAAGGATGAGTGGCGCTACTGGCGCGCCAGTCAACTGATGGACGAAGGGAAACGCGCCGAAGGCGAGGAGATATTGCGTAACCTGATGACCGAACGCGGCTTCTATCCGATGGTGGCGGCGCAGAAGCTGAACGCCACTTATCCGGTGATGGTGGCGGTGGCGGCCAAGCCGCGCGCGTCGCTGACTGACGGGCCGGAAGTCGCCCGGGTGCGCGAGCTGATGTACTGGAATATGGACAACCTGGCCCGCAGCGAGTGGGGCTCCTACGTCGCCAGCCGCAGCCGGCCGGAACAAGAGGCGCTGGCGCGTTACGCCTTTGAACAAAAATGGGCCGATCTGAGCGTGCAGGCGACCATCGTCGGCAAGCTGTGGGATCACCTGGAGGAACGCTTCCCGGTCGCCTGGCCGCAGGAGTTCCGCCGCGCCACCGATGACAAGGGGATCACCACCAGCTATGCGATGGCGATAGCGCGTCAGGAGAGCGCCTGGAATCCGAAGGCACAGTCGCCGGTTGGCGCTTCCGGCCTGATGCAGGTGATGCCGCGCACCGCGCAGCATACGGTGCAGATGTTCAACATTCCCGGCTACGTCGGCCCGAGCCAGCTGTTCGATCCGCAGACCAACATCACCATCGGCACCAGCTATCTGGAGTCGGTCTATCAGCAGTTCGGCCGCAACCGCATCCTGTCGACCGCCGCCTATAACGCCGGGCCGTCGCGGGTGAACACCTGGCTGGGCAACAGCGCAGGGCGGATCGATCCGGTGGCGTTCATCGAAAGCATTCCGTTCTCGGAAACCCGCGGCTACGTCAAGAACGTGCTGGCCTATGACGCGTTTTACCGCTATCTGACGCACCGGCCGGCCAAGGTGCTGACCGACGCCGAGTGGCAGAGACGTTATTGATTTTGACGGCCCTATGGTATGCTGCTGTACTAGTTAAATAGTATGGTGGCTGCCATGACGCAATTATCGTTAAACGACCCCGCTCTTTCAGAACAAGGCAATGAGGATTGGCTGCGCTTCGTCGCGCTGCTGCAGAATTCGTTTGCGCAAGAACTGCATCAACCGCTGCTGCAGCTGATGCTGACGCCGGACGAGCGCACCGCGCTGGGCACTCGGGTGCGGATCATTCAGGAACTGATGCGCGGCGAGATGAGCCAGCGTGAACTGAAAAATGAACTGGGCGCGGGGATTGCCACCATCACCCGCGGATCGAACAGCCTGAAAGCGGCTTCACCGGCGCTGAAACAGTGGCTTGAGCAGCAGTTGCTGCACGACGCGCCCTAACAGGCTCGGGGTTATTGCTGATAGATGGCGTTGTGGAACGGCACCAGCGCCAGCAGCAGCGCCTGATGATAGACGCTGGTGCGGCTCAGCCGGCCGTCGGTGAAGACGCCGATGGCGCCGCCCTGACGCTTCACCTCGGCGTTGCCGGTGATTGCCGCCATTTCGCTGCCCAATTCGCGACCGTCGCGAATACCTTGTAAGATGACTTCCGGCAGCATCAGGCTCGCCGAGCGGGATTCGCCGCGGATGTGCGGGTTCTCGATGGTCATCCAGGCGAAGGTCATATTCTCTTCAATCCCGGCTTCTACGCCGACCCAAAAATCGGCCTCGGGCCTGACCTGGCGCGCTTCCATGACGCGTTGGCGCGAGCCGGTGCGCGTTTCGTGATTGCCTATCGGCTGCAGCGAGACGCCGCTGGCGACGTCGACGGCTTCAATGCGATAGTGGCCCGCGCCGAAGACGTCGTCGAAGGCCAGTTGAATAGCCTTGATCTTTGCCGGGTTGGTAGTTGCAGCGACAACATGGTACATAACGGGTTTGATATCCTTCTGGCCGATACGCCGGGCAGCGGCAAAAGCGCCGCCGGGCCGGGGATAAACGCAAATTTCACGCAGTATAACGGAAAACAAAAATGTTACAGGTATACCTCGTTCGCCATGGCGAAACGGAATGGAACGCGGCTCGCCGCATCCAGGGTCAGTCCGACAGCCCGTTAACCGCCATGGGTGAACACCAGGCCCGTCTGGTCGCCAGGCGCGTCAGCAAAGAAGGCATTACGCATATCATTACCAGCGATCTGGGGCGCACGCGCCGCACCGCGCAGATCATCGCCGAAGCCTGTGGCTGCGAAGTGATTTGCGATCCGCGTTTGCGTGAGCTGCACATGGGGGTTCTGGAAGAACGCCTGATCGACAGTTTGACGCCGCAGGAAGAGCAGTGGCGCAAACAGATGGTCGATGGTACTCCTGACGGCCGTATCCCTCAAGGCGAATCCATGGAGGAGCTGGGCGAGCGCATGCGCGCCGCGCTGGAGAGCTGCCTGATGCTGCCGGAAGGCAGCAAGCCGCTGCTCGTCAGCCATGGCATCGCGTTGGGGTGTTTGATCAGTACGGTGCTCGGGCTGCCGGCCTATGCGGAACGTCGCCTGCGCTTGCGCAACTGCTCACTGTCGCGCGTCGATCACCAGCAGAGCCCGTGGCTGGCTTCCGGCTGGATCGTGGAAACGGCGGGCGATGTCACGCATCTGGACATGCCCGCGTTGGACGAACTGCAGCGTTAACGTCGAATCGGGATCAGGTAATCGCACTTGATCTCGATAGGCGCCTGATGCGGACGGCGCTCGCCTTTCGGATAGAAGCGCTCGATGTCGTGCCCCTTGCGGCGCGTCAGCTGGAGCGCCGGCAGGCAGGTGCCGTACACCGTCAGGATGAAGTCTTGCAGCCCCTCGGTGGGCCCTTCGTAGCTGAACATCGCAAATTCCCCGCCCGGCAACACCAGCGGCTGGCCTTCCTGTACTTTGTCAGGCACCTGATCCGGCTCCAGCGCCGTGGTGTACAGCACTTCCTGTTCGTCGTCCTTCTCCTGGCTCGGGCGCGAGTGGTGCAGCCCGTACAGCACCGGCGGTAGGGTATCGACGTCACCGAGGAACTGGCGCCAGAACTGCGAGCGCAGTTCGGTGCGCACGGTGGTGATCTGTTCAAGCGTACAGGAGTAGCTTTGGGTCAGGCCAACCAGATGCTTATCCGGCAACGAAACGAATTCCGGCTGCGGCAAGGTGAAGGCCCCCAGACGGATCGGCGGACAGATGCCGAACGCGTTCCAGTCTTCGGCGCGGCGGTACAGCGCCGGCGTTTGCGCAAACTGTTTTTTGAAGGCGCGGGTGAAGGTCTGCTGCGAGTCGAAACGGTATTGCAGGGCGATATCCAAAATCGGCCGGCCGGTCAGACGCAGCGCGACGGCGGCTTTGGACAGCCTCCTTGCCCGGATGTAAGCACCGATGGCGTTACCGGTAATATCTTTGAACATCCGTTGCAGATGCCATTTGGAGTAGCCAGCCTTGGCCGCCACGTTATCCAGCGACAAGGGTTGGTCCAAATGGCTTTCCAGCCAGCTAAGCAGATCACGAATGATACCGGCTTGATCCATAGATCTTCCTCGTAAAGCTTGGGGGTAGGAACCCGAACTGTTGATTCGTCACGCTGGTGCTGCGCTATCAGACCGATCCATGAGCCATTATGCGTTGCACTCTTTGCCTCTGCTGCGCATGCTGCGCCAGAGTTGGATTGGGGTACACCGTAGTGGGCGCAAAGAAATAACGCCGCCGCATCATAGCAATTTTTTTACTCCGCGACTCTCAAAGATTTTTGTCACGCTCTGTGCTAAAACGGACGGTGCGGATCCGTAAAAAACCGATTCCGTGAGCTTAGACATAAATAATGGCGATCGCCGAACCTATTTTTGCGGCAAGGTTATATCGGAGTTAAGTAAATGAAAAAAGGCTGGATATTTTTATTCGGTTTGGTTTGCGCAACCGTTGGCAGCGCGCAGGCGGAGCAGGTAGGTTCCGTTGATACGGTGTTTAAATTGTTGGGGCCAGACCACAAAATCGTGGTGGAAGCGTTCGACGATCCGGATGTTAAAAATGTAACTTGTTATATCAGCCGCGCCAAAACCGGCGGCATCAAAGGCGGCCTGGGGCTGGCGGAAGACACCGCCGACGCGGCCATTTCCTGCCAGCAGGTGGGGCCTATCGAGCTGAGCGACAAGATCAAAAACGGCAAGGCGGAAGGCGATGTAGTGTTCCAGAAACGCACCTCGCTGGTGTTCAAGAAGCTGCAGGTGGTGCGCTTTTACGACGCCAAGCGCAATTCGCTGATTTACCTGAGCTACTCCGACAAGGTGATCGACGGCTCGCCGAAGAACGCGCTGAGCGCGGTGCCGATCATGCCGTGGGCCGAGACGAAATAAAAAAACGGGGTTCAGCATGCTGAACCCCGTTTTCATGACGGCAGGCCGGAATTACTCTTCCAGATCGCCGCAGAAGCGGTAGCCTTCGCCGTGAATGGTGGCGATGATTTCCGGCGTGTCCGGCGTCGATTCGAAGTGTTTGCGAATCCGACGGATAGTGACGTCCACGGTACGGTCATGCGGCTTCAGCTCGCGGCCGGTCATTTTCTTCAGCAGTTCGCCACGGGACTGGATCTTGCCCGGGTTTTCGCAGAAGTGCAGCATGGCGCGGAATTCGCTGCGCGGCAGCTTGTACTGTTCGCCGGCCGGGCTGATCAGCGAGCGGCTGTTGATGTCCAGCTCCCAACCGTTGAACTTGTAGCTCTCGACCAGGCGGCGCTCTTCGCCCAGGCTGCCCAGGTTCATGGTGCGCGACAGCAGGTTGCGTGCGCGGATGGTCAGCTCACGCGGGTTGAACGGCTTGGTGATGTAATCGTCGGCGCCGATTTCCAGGCCGAGGATTTTATCCACTTCGTTATCGCGACCGGTCAGGAACATCAAGGCGACGCTGGCCTGTTCGCGCAGTTCGCGCGCCAACAGCAGGCCGTTTTTGCCTGGCAGGTTGATGTCCATGATGACCAGATTGATATCATTTTCAGACAGGATATTGTGCATCTCTGCACCATCATTGGCTTCATGAACAATGTAGCCTTCCGCCTCGAAAATGCTCTTCAGGGTGTTACGAGTGACTAACTCGTCTTCGACAATCAGAATGTGCGGGGTCTGCATATTTGCTACCTAAAATTGCCAACAAAATAGAAAATCGGAAGTACAGAAGTCTCTGTTTTCTTAGAGGAGGGCAGAGATAGCGCCACGTTCCCTCTCAGCAAATGACTAAAGTACGTAAACTCGTTCTTGATGCACTTTCCATCTCATGTCAACAAGATCGCTAGCCTGGTGGGGATGCTGTTCCCTACAACCCCTTGGGGTGCCAAATCGGCGCATATCCTAACCCCATTAACAGCAATATAACAGCGCGTGCCGAATTCATCACCCAACAAAACTACGCTTTGTTGACATATATCAAATTCAATTGTAGCACGTTAACAGATTTGTGAAAAACACTTACAGAAATGCCAGTTTAAGTCACAGAACCTCAAATTCTGTGAACGATTCAGCATTATCCGGCCCGATAGGATACAATTATTCGCTTATTGATCATCGTCTTGTTTTAACTCATTGATAAATAAATGCAGTAAAACATAAGCACGAATAATGACTATTACGACGGGTTTATTAGCTCAACGAGCCGTTTAATCTTGTTTGTTGCTATTAACGCGTTTATTGTTACGCAATTGTAAATATAAGCGGGCGCTGCGCCACCGTCAAAAACGCAGGCCCGCCTTCGGTGGAAGAGTGATGCAGCTTCATATTGTTTTAGTGGCTCCGGCGCGGCCGGAAAACGTTGGCGCGGCGGCGCGCGCGATGAAAACCATGGGCTTCACGTCGTTGCGCATCGTTGACAGCGAGGCGCACCTGCAGCCGGCGGCGCGCTGGGTGGCACACGGGGCCGGCGAGATCCTAGACGGCGTGCAAACGTTCGCCACGCTGGAACAGGCGCTGGCGGACGTGGATTTCACCGTCGCCACTACCGCCCGCAGCCGCGCGCGTTTTCACTACTACTGCACGCCGCCTGAGCTGCTGGCACAGTTGAGCGAGCGTAAGCAGTGGGTCGGCCAGGCCGCGCTGGTGTTCGGCCGTGAAGATTCCGGCCTGACCAACGAAGAGCTGGCGCTGGCGGATTTGCTGACCGGCGTGCCGATGCAGGCGGACTATCCGTCGCTTAATCTGGGGCAAGCGGTGATGGTGTACTGCTACCAGCTGGCGAGCTTGATGGGCGTCAGCACGCCGAAGGAAACGGCGGCGTCGGAAGGGCAGCTCAAGGCGCTGCGCCGCCGTGCCGATGCCCTGTTGAACGCATTGGAGGTCGGCGACGACCAAAAATTGCGCGACTGGCTGCACCAGCGGCTCGGCGCGCTGCAACAGCGAGATACGGCGATGTTGCATACGTTGCTGCACGACATCGAAAAAAAACTCGCCAAGTGATAGCGGCTTCGTCAAGCGGTTACCCAGAGTGATCCACTATTAAACCGGCTTTAAGTTGTTTTTTTGTTCTGTCATTTTGCTTTTTACTTCCGGTATCGCGCAATGTCGCCGCTGAACGGAAAATAAGCAAAAAAAAGAAATCGTTTGACTTGGGATAGCGATTGCTTTAACCAATAGAGGGGACAGAGTATTTCATGAGACAGACAGACAACATGCGCAATATCAGCCTGAATACCACAATTATTACCACCACCGATACCACAGGTAACGGGGCGGGCTGACGCGCACAGGAAACACAGAAAAAAGCCCGCACCTAATCAGTGCGGGCTTTTTTTTCGGCTTAAATTCGGAGAGATCACACATGCGAGTGCTGAAATTTGGCGGAACCTCGGTGGCGAATGCAGAACGTTTTCTGCGCGTCGCCGACATCATGGAGAGTAACGCGCGTCAGGGACAGGTAGCCACGGTCTTGTCCGCCCCCGCAAAGATCACCAACCATCTGGTGGCGATGATCGACAAAACGGTGGCAGGCCAGGACATTCTGCCGAATATCAGCGACGCCGAGCGGATCTTTGCCGATCTGCTGAGCGGCCTGGCGCAGGCGCTGCCGGGCTTTGAATACGATCGCCTGAAGGGCGTGGTCGATCAGGAGTTCGCGCAGCTCAAGCAGGTGCTGCACGGTGTTTCGCTGCTGGGGCAGTGCCCGGACAGCGTGAACGCGGCTATTATCTGCCGCGGCGAAAAGCTCTCCATCGCCATCATGGAAGGGGTATTCCGCGCCAAGGGCTACCCGGTCACGGTGATCAACCCGGTGGAGAAACTGCTGGCGCAGGGCCACTACCTGGAGTCCACCGTGGACATCGCCGAGTCCACGCTGCGCATCGCCGCGGCGGCGATCCCGGCCGACCATATCGTGCTGATGGCCGGTTTCACCGCCGGTAACGACAAGGGCGAGCTGGTGGTGCTGGGCCGTAACGGCTCCGACTATTCCGCTGCCGTGCTGGCCGCCTGCCTGCGCGCAGACTGTTGCGAGATCTGGACCGACGTCGACGGCGTGTATACCTGCGATCCGCGCACCGTGCCGGACGCCAGGCTGCTGAAATCGATGTCGTACCAGGAGGCGATGGAGCTCTCCTACTTCGGCGCCAAAGTGCTGCACCCTCGCACCATCACGCCGATTGCCCAGTTCCAAATCCCTTGCCTGATTAAAAACACCGCCAACCCGCAGGCCCCCGGCACGCTGATCGGCAAAGACAGCACCGATGACGCGATGCCGGTGAAAGGCATCACCAACCTGAACAACATGGCGATGATCAACGTCTCCGGCCCGGGCATGAAAGGCATGGTCGGCATGGCCGCGCGGGTGTTCGCCGTGATGTCGCGCGCCGGCATTTCGGTGGTGCTGATCACCCAATCCTCTTCCGAATACAGCATCAGCTTCTGCGTGCCGCAGGGCGAACTGCAGCGCGCCCGCCGCGCGCTGGAGGAGGAGTTCTATCTGGAGTTGA
This sequence comes from Serratia sp. HMSC15F11, assembly GCF_001808215.1. NCBI lineage: Bacteria > Pseudomonadati > Pseudomonadota > Gammaproteobacteria > Enterobacterales > Yersiniaceae > Serratia > Serratia sp. HMSC15F11. Next base: position 7,311 of record NZ_KV792494.1, on the reverse strand, counting down.
AAGACGGCGTGCTGGATCCGCTGGACGTCATGGAACGCCTGGCGATCATCTCGGTGGTCGGCGACGGCATGCGTACCCTGCGTGGCATCTCCGCGCGCTTCTTCTCCGCGCTGGCGCGCGCCAACATTAATATCGTCGCCATCGCCCAGGGCTCTTCCGAGCGTTCAATTTCGGTCGTGGTCAGCAATGATTCCGCCACCACCGGCGTGCGCGTCAGCCACCAGATGCTGTTCAACACCGATCAGGTGATCGAAGTGTTCGTCATCGGCGTCGGCGGCGTCGGCGGGGCGCTGATTGAGCAGATCTACCGCCAGCAGCCGTGGCTGAAGCAAAAACATATCGACCTGAGGGTGTGCGGCATCGCCAACTCGCGCGTGATGCTGACCAACGTGCACGGTATCGCGCTGGATAGCTGGCGCGACGAGCTGGCCGGCGCGCAGGAGCCGTTCAATCTCGGCCGCCTGATCCGGCTGGTGAAGGAGTATCACCTGCTGAACCCGGTGATCGTCGACTGTACCTCCAGCCAGGCGGTGGCCGATCAGTATGTGGACTTCCTGGCGGACGGCTTCCACGTGGTGACGCCGAACAAAAAGGCCAACACCTCGTCGATGAACTATTATCAGCAACTGCGCGCGGCCGCCGCCGGTTCGCACCGCAAGTTCCTCTACGACACCAACGTTGGCGCCGGTTTGCCGGTGATCGAGAACCTGCAAAACCTGCTGAACGCCGGCGATGAGCTGGTGCGCTTCTCCGGCATCCTGTCCGGTTCGCTGTCCTTTATCTTCGGCAAGCTGGATGAAGGGCTATCGCTGTCGGCGGCGACCCTGCAGGCCCGGGCCAACGGCTACACCGAGCCGGATCCGCGCGACGATCTGTCCGGTATGGACGTGGCGCGCAAGCTGCTGATCCTGGCGCGCGAGGCCGGTTACAAGCTTGAGCTGAGCGATATCGAGGTCGAACCGGTGCTGCCGCCGTCCTTCGATGCCTCGGGCGACGTGGACGATTTCCTGGCGCGGTTGCCGGAGCTGGATAAAGAGTTCGCGCGCAACGTGGCCAACGCCGCCGAGCAAGGCAAGGTGCTGCGCTATGTCGGCCTGATCGACGAAGGGCGCTGCAAGGTGCGTATCGAGGCGGTGGACGGCAACGATCCGTTGTATAAAGTGAAGAACGGCGAGAACGCGCTGGCCTTCTACAGCCGCTACTATCAGCCGCTGCCGCTGGTGCTGCGCGGCTACGGCGCCGGTAACGATGTGACCGCTGCGGGCGTGTTCGCCGATCTGCTGCGCACACTGTCATGGAAGTTGGGAGTTTAATATGGTTAAGGTGTATGCACCGGCCTCGATCGGTAACGTCAGCGTCGGTTTCGATGTGCTGGGCGCGGCGGTTTCGCCGATCGACGGCACGCTGCTGGGCGACTGCGTCAGCGTCGAAGCCGCCGAGACGTTCAGTTTGCAGAATGCCGGGCGCTTCGTCAGCAAGCTGCCGGCAGAGCCGAAAGAGAACATCGTTTATCAATGCTGGGAGCGTTTCTGCCAAGAGATCGGCCGCGAAGTGCCGGTGGCGATGCGGTTGGAAAAGAACATGCCGATCGGATCGGGGCTGGGCTCCAGCGCCTGTTCGGTGGTCGCCGGGTTGATGGCGATGAACGAATTCTGCGATCGGCCGCTGGATAAGACGACGCTGCTCGGCCTGATGGGCGAGCTGGAAGGCCGCATTTCCGGCAGCGTGCATTACGACAACGTGGCGCCTTGCTACCTTGGCGGCCTGCAGCTGATGTTGGAAGAAGAAGGCATCATCAGCCAGGAGGTGCCTTGCTTCGACGATTGGCTGTGGGTCATGGCCTATCCGGGCATCAAGGTCTCCACCGCCGAAGCGCGCGCCATTTTACCCGCGCAATACCGTCGTCAGGATTGCATCAGCCACGGCCGCTATCTGGCCGGCTTTATCCATGCCTGCCACACCCGGCAGCCGCAGCTGGCCGCCAAATTGATGCAGGACGTGATCGCCGAACCGTACCGCACTCGGCTGCTGCCGGGCTTCGCCGAAGCGCGCAAGGCGGCGCAGGAGATCGGCGCGCTGGCCTGCGGCATTTCCGGTTCCGGCCCGACGCTGTTCGCCGTCTGCAACGACGGCGCCACCGCGCAACGCATGGCCGCTTGGCTGCAACAACACTATCTGCAAAACGACGAAGGTTTTGTTCATATTTGCCGTCTGGATACCGCAGGCGCTCGACTACTGGGATAACGCATGAAACTGTACAACCTTAAGGATCACAACGAGCAGGTCAGCTTCGCGCAGGCGATCAAGCAAGGCCTGGGCAAGCAGCAGGGGCTGTTCTTCCCGCTGGAGTTGCCGGAGTTCGAACTGACCGAGATCGACCAGCTCCTGGAGCAGGACTTTGTCACCCGCAGCAGCCGCATTCTGTCGGCCTTTATCGGCGAAGAGGTACCGGAAGCGGCGCTGAAGAAACGCGTGCAGGCCGCCTTTGAGTTCCCGGCGCCGGTGGCGAAAGTGACCGAAGACGTCTCCTGCCTGGAGCTGTTCCACGGCCCGACGCTGGCGTTCAAAGACTTCGGCGGCCGCTTTATGGCGCAGATGCTGGCGGAAGTGGCCGGCGATCAGCCGGTGACCATTTTGACCGCCACCTCCGGCGACACCGGCGCCGCCGTGGCGCACGCCTTCTACGGCCTGAAAAACGTCCGGGTGGTGATCCTCTACCCGCAGGGCAAAATCAGTCCGCTGCAGGAGAAGCTGTTCTGTACCCTGGGCGGCAACATTCACACCGTAGCGATCGACGGCGACTTCGATGCTTGCCAGGCGCTGGTGAAGCAGGCGTTCGACGATCGGGAATTGAAAGACGCGCTGCACCTGAACTCGGCCAACTCGATCAACATCAGCCGCTTGCTGGCGCAGATCTGCTACTACTTCGAAGCGGTGGCGCAGCTGCCGCAGGAAGCGCGCAATCAGCTGGTCATCTCGGTGCCGAGCGGTAACTTCGGCGATCTGACCGCCGGGCTGCTGGCCAAGTCGCTGGGGCTGCCGGTGAAGCGCTTCATCGCCGCCACCAACGCCAACGACACCGTGCCGCGCTTCCTGACCAGCGGCCAGTGGCAGCCGCACGCCACGGTCGCGACGCTGTCCAACGCCATGGACGTCAGCCAGCCAAACAACTGGCCGCGCGTGGAAGAGCTGTTCCGTCGTAAGGTCTGGCAGCTGAAAGCGCTGGGCCACGCGGCGGTCAGCGATGAGACCACCAAGGAAACGATGCGTGAACTGGCCGAGCTGGGTTATATCTCAGAACCGCACGCGGCCATTGCCTATCGCGCGCTGCGCGATCAGCTGCAGGAAGGGGAGTTCGGTCTGTTCCTCGGCACGGCGCATCCGGCCAAGTTTAAAGAGAGCGTAGAAGCGATCCTCGGCCAGGAACTGTCGTTGCCGAAAGCGCTGGCGCTGCGGGCCGATCTGCCGCTGCTGTCGCACACGCTGCCGGCCGGCTTTGCCGAGCTGCGCAAATTCCTGATGGCGCTGCCGGCCTGAAGTTCGGCAGGCTAGAATGCGAAAAGCCGTCTTGCGACGGCTTTTTTTATACCTGCTCCGGGCGTTTGAACACCAGTTCATTGCCCTGCGAGGCGGCTTCGTCGAAGGCGTAGCCTTCCAGGTTGAAGTCCACCAGCTGCTCGCTGCGCGTCAGGCGGTTCTTGATGATAAAGCGGCTCATCAACCCGCGCGCTTTCTTGGCGTAGAAGCTGATGACCTTGTACTTGCCGTTCTTCTCGTCGAGGAAGACCGGTTTGATCAGCGCGCCGTGCAGTTTGGCCGGCTTCACCGCCTTGAAATACTCGTCGGACGCCAGGTTGACCACCACGTCGTCGCCCTGCTGCTCCAGCGCTTCGTTGAGTTTCTGGGTGATCTGATCGCCCCAGAAGCTGTACAGATCTTTGCCTTTCGGGTTTTCCAGCTTGATGCCCATCTCCAGCCGGTACGGCATCATCAGATCGAGCGGGCGCAGCACGCCATACAGACCGGACAGCATACGCAGATGCTGCTGGGCAAAGTCGAAATCGGCCTCGTTGAAATCCTGCGCCTGCAGGCCGGTGTAAACGTCGCCCTTGAACGCCAGCAGCGCCTGACGGGCATTGTCTGGGGTAAATTTCGGCTGCCACTCGCTAAAGCGCGCGGCGTTCAGCCCGGCCAGCTTGTCGCTGATGCTCATCAGGCTGGCGATTTGCGCCGGCGTCAGCTCGCGGCAAATTTTGATAAGCCGCTGAGACTTGTCCAGCAGTTCGGGCTGCGTGAAGCGTTCTGTCGCCAGCGGGCTGTCGTAATCGAGAGTTTTTGCAGGGGAAATAATAACGAGCATGGCCAGATCCTGTTTATCCAAGTGCGGATACTGTAGCAAAAAGCGCGGGAAAAAGGGGCAATCGGTCCAATAGGCCGGGGCGCGCACCGCACGCGCCCCGGAAAACTCAGCGCGGTGGTTGATGACCGTCCCACACGCCCGGCTCCAGCTGCGGCTTCAGCTCCGGATAACGGTTGGCGTCGAAGGTCGGCAGCTTACCCAAGCGGCGCTGGCGATGGTAGTCGTCGGCCAGCTTAAGCGCCACCCGTGACAGCAACAGGATCGCCGTCAGATTGGTGATGGCCATCAGCGCCATGGAGGTATCCGCCATTTTCCACACCAGCGGCAGCTCCGCCAGCGCGCCGAACATCACCATGCCCAACGCCACGCAGCGGAAAATGATCAGGCCGCCCGGGTGGTTGTGCTCGAGGAATACCAGGTTGCTCTCGGCATAGGCGTAGTTGGCGATGATCGAGGTAAAGGCGAAGAAGAAGATGGCGATGGCGACGAACGGCGCCCCCCAACTGCCGACGGCGGTCGACAGCGCGCGCTGGGTCAGATCGATGCCGCTGATGCTGTCGGTCGGCTGATCGAGAATGCCGGAGGAGAGGATGATCGCCGCGGTGGCGCTGCAGATGACGATGGTATCGATAAATACCCCGAGCATTTGCACGTAGCCTTGTGAGGCAGGATGCGGAGGATAAGGCGAGGCGGACGCCGCCGCATTGGGCGCCGAGCCCATGCCGGCTTCGTTGGAGAACAGACCGCGCTGTACGCCCTGGGTCATCGCCTGGGAGATGCCGTAACCGACGGCGCCGGCCGCGGCTTCCTGCAGGCCGAAGGCGCTTTTGAAAATCAGCGCCAGGATCGCCGGCATATGTTCGATGTTATGGCCAATCACCCAGAGGGCCAGCAGCAGGTAGGCGCCGGCCATCAGCGGCACCACCAGTTCGGCCACTTTGGCAATGGAGCGAATGCCGCCGAAGATTACCACGCCGCTCAATAACACCAGGCCGATGCCGACGTGCAGCGGCTGTAAATGGAAGGCGACGGCGGAGGCCTGAGCGATAGAGTTGGCCTGCACGGCGTTGAACACCAGACCGAAAGCGATGATCAGGAAGATGGAGAACAGCACGCCCATCCAGCGCATGCCGAGACCCTTTTCCATGTAGTAGGCCGGGCCGCCGCGGTAGTTGCCGTTATCGTCTTTGGTTTTGTAGAGCTGCGCCAGCGAACTTTCCACAAAGGAGGTGGCCATGCCGATAAACGCCACCACCCACATCCAGAAGATAGCGCCGGGGCCGCCGGCGGTCAGGGCGATGGCGACGCCGGTCAGGTTGCCGGTGCCGACGCGCGCCGCCAGCGTGGTGCACAGCGCCTGGAAAGAGGAGATGCCGGCGCTGTCGCTTTTATTGCTGTTTTTCAACACCGAGAACATGTGGCTGAAGTGGCGGAGCTGGATAAAGCGGGTGCGCAACGTGAAGTAGATGCCGGTGCCGAGCAGCAGATAAATCAGCACCGACCCCCACAAAATATTGTTTATAAAGTTCATCAGGTCCGTCAAGGGATCCCTCCTCTTATCGAAATTTAATGCGCACCTTGCAGCATCCACCGCAGGTGAAAAACATTGGCCTATTTTTTACAAGAGCTTAGCTGGAATTGGTCCGGCGTCAGTCGATTAAGATTTTTCGCAGATTAGCGGACGAATTGCATCAATTTTTTCGAATTTAACATAATTTATTCGGACAATAGCACGTTATTGCCTTTCCATCCGCTCGGTTATGGCGAAAGATATCGGCGTAAACGGTTGCTCGCCCAAGGATAAAACAGATGCTTGCGCGCCGCGGTTTTCCAGCCTTGCACCGGGCTTGGCGCATGTTATTATCAGGGTAGGGCATGGTTGAACAATGCCAAAAGTTCATGCACAAACGATGAGATAATGCCAACATGACCGACAAATTAACTTCCCTGCGCCAGCTGACCACGGTGGTTGCAGATACGGGTGATATCGCGGCAATGAAGCTGTATCAACCGCAGGACGCTACAACCAACCCTTCGCTGATCCTCAATGCAGCCCAAATTCCTGAATACCGCAAACTGATTGACGAAGCCATCGCCTGGGCGCGCGGCCAGAGCAGCGATCGCGAGCAGCAGATCGCCGATGCCGCCGACAAGCTGGCGGTCAACATCGGTCTGGAAATCCTCAAACTGGTTCCGGGCCGCATCTCCACCGAAGTGGATGCGCGTCTGTCTTACGACACCGTCGCCAGCGTGGCCAAGGCCAAGCGCCTGATCAAACTGTACAACGAAGCCGGCATCAGCAACGATCGCATTCTGATCAAACTGGCCTCGACCTGGCAGGGCATCCGCGCGGCGGAGCAGCTGGAGAAAGAAGGCATCAACTGTAACCTGACGCTGCTGTTCTCCTTCGCTCAGGCTCGGGCCTGTGCCGAAGCCGGCGTTTACCTGATTTCACCGTTCGTCGGCCGTATCCTCGACTGGTACAAAGCCAACGGCGACAAGAAAGAGTTCGCCCCGCATGAAGATCCGGGCGTGATCTCCGTGACCGAAATTTACCAGTACTACAAACAGCACGGTTACAACACCGTGGTGATGGGTGCCAGCTTCCGTAACGTCGGTGAAATCATCGAACTGGCCGGCTGTGACCGCCTGACCATCGCCCCTGCGCTGCTGAAAGAGCTGGCGGAGAGCGAAGGCGCGCTGGAGCGCAAACTGTCTTACACCGGTGAAGTGAAGGCGCGCCCTGCCGCCCTGACCGAACCTGAGTTCTACTGGCAGCACAACCAGGATCCGATGGCGGTTGAGAAACTGACCGACGGTATCCGCAAGTTCGCCGTAGACCAGGGCAAACTGGAAAAAATGATCGCCGACCTGCTGTAATTCCCGCAGATCGCGCAGTAAAAAGGTGGCTCAGGCCACCTTTTTTTAGGTTCATCGCGCTTTAGCGTGAA
>NZ_KV792493.1:21560-84637 GCF_001808215.1 Serratia sp. HMSC15F11 | reverse complement strand
GTATTTTGCCCTGTCGTTCATCCCGCAGCTGCTTTACCCATCGCGTCATGGTAGAAAGCCCCACATCCATAGCACTGGCCGCAGCTGCAACGGTGTAGTTCTGATCAAGAACCAGTTGAGCGGATTCGCGTTTAAACTCTGCGCTGAAATTTCTTTTTTTCATTGAGGCACCTGTAATGTTCTGAGGTGAGCATATCACCTCTGTTCAGATGGCCAATTTACTGTGCCACTACAGTTTTGCCCGGCCGGCGATTTTGCGCCGCATGCTCTGATTTTACGGGGCGATCACGCCGCCCGGGAGGCAGTGCGGCGGCGTGGCCGCGAGGAGTATAGGGGAGTTGGCGGCATTGCCGTTACGCTGGTGGCCGTTAAGCAGGGGCGAGAGTCATCACGCGTTAATCGCGTTATACCCCGAACAGGAACAGAGAAGTGTGTCTATTTATTATTAACGATAAAGATGAACGTAATTAACATTTCATTGTCAATAGGAAAAATACATATTCAACGTGGACATTGAAGCCGATAAAAGCATCGGCTCAACGCGTTGGGGTCTGATTACCTGACATATTTCCAAACGGAGGTGGGGATTTTGTCATACAGTTTGTTCATGGTGAGCTCCGCCAGACGGTGATCGGCCGCTGAGTAAAACAGCTCCAGTTCATCATCGGAAAGCTCGTACTTATTTTTCTCAATAACACGTTCGAGAGTATCAATCGTGGTGCATTTACGTAAACGCATCAGATAGTCGGTTTTAGTCATGGTGGCCTTTTAGTTTAATAACCGTAAAATAGCTCGGGAATAATTATCCCCTAAGTTTTCATTGTCGTACAGATGTCCTCTCCTGAGAACATTCTGAATAATCTCGCCTTGGTCTTTTGCCAGCGGCGCAGGTCGGAATCATTGATACCGTAGCTGCTGAACAGCGTATAAGTATCGTCGAGATATTCTTCGACTAACTCCGACAGGTCTGATTCGTCTATGTATTTAATTTTATAACTCATCACAAACGAAGCGATATGTTCGATCAACTCATTAAGCTGCAGGTTGACGGAGGATGTCGGATCGTTGACCCACCCGTGGTGGCTGTCTCCCAAGGTCGCGATACCTTCATCATACAAATTTTCGCACAAGAATTTGAGCTGAGCAATGTCGTGTCGCTTAGGCGAATACTCATCCATATCATCCCCTCCGTAAGTCTTAATTGCGGTGTGATAACACTATGTGAGTAAGCTGATTTACATCATGAACGGAGGCAGCTTAACGGTGGTTAAATAAACTTCCCGTAAAATGAATATAAATCATTTTTTCGCGTTTGGCCTGCAGTTATTACGTAAACTTACAATTCATCCGCAGTTGATGGGCGTGAGTTATCAATGATGTCGAAGATTAAACCCCGCTCCGTCACTCGAAAGCGGACGCTGTCGTTGATGATATCTTCGCTGTTGATATCCAGACAGGCATTAAAAATGCCCCACTTATAGCGATAACTCATTGAATAACCGCCGTCATCTTGTGGCACTATATCAAGTATTTCTAATGAATCCTCGGCATAGCGTGCGCTTTCAGAATAAAAACTGAGTCCGCTGGTCAGCGCCGGCACTAACTCCGCTATATTGTCATTAATCACTTTCTTTAATTTTTTAACAGAAAGTGCGTTCACTTCCAGGCTACAGGCAAGGGTAACAAGCATTAATCTTGGCCAACAGCAATGTTATCTGCTTATCTTACTCCTTTTCCGGCCTCGTCGGTAAATTTTTCGATTTACCGCTGTTCTTTACCCTATGCCAACATTTCTGTCGAACGGGAATATCCCTGAGGTTGATAAGGGGGAACGTGGCGGGGGGGAGCGCGCTGCGCGGGGCTGTTACGTTCCGTTGCATTAATTGGCACGGCAGGGCTTGAGACGTCGCAGTGAGTGTGATGTTATATTATAACCATTAATTCATCGCGTTGATCACGACATTGACTCCCTCTTCACAACATGACGCCGCGTCGTCACTGAATTCGTTGTTTACCACCTCCGCTGCCGTGCGCTGTGCGGGGGCCGTTGCGCTGCTGGCCCTGCTGTGGCTCGGCATTTTCTGGGCGGTGTCGCTGCCATGATTACCTTGCGTCAGCTGGCGATAGGCTATGGGGCCACGCCGCTTTTCCCGCCGCTGAGCGGGCAGTTTACCGCCGGATCGCTCACCGCGGTGGTGGGCGTCAACGGGGCAGGGAAATCGACGCTGCTGAAAACCTTCGCCGGATTGTTGCCGCCGTTGGGAGGCAGCCTGAGTTTTAGCGGCGGAAAGCCACCGCGCAGAGCGTATTTACCGCAACAGGCGGAGCTGGATCGGCAGTTCCCCATCGCGGTGAGCGATCTGGTGGCGATGGGCTGTTGGCCGCAAAGCGGCATGTTCGGCGGTATGAACAAGCGTGCGGCGAGCCAGGTCAATGAGTCGCTGGCGAACGTTGGCATGAGTGCGCTGGCGCACAGCCCGGTGGGCGAGCTGTCCGGCGGCCAGCTGCAGCGAGTGCTGTTTGCACGCCTGCTGGTCCAACAGGCGCCGCTGATCCTGCTGGATGAGCCTTTCACCGGCATCGACAGCGCCACCACGCAGATTTTGCTGCAGGTAATTGCGCAACTGCACCGGCAGGGGAGAACGCTGATCGCCGTGCTGCACGATATGTCGATGGTTGCCGAACATTTTCCGCAGGCGCTGTTGCTGACTCCGCTGGCTTGCCACTGGGGCGCGGCCGAGCGGGTGCTGGAACAGGTGCCGAGGTATCACGCCGCCGCACGGCAGCCGGATCTGCAGGCGGTGGCGCCATGATGCTGTGGCATGCGCTTATCGATCCTTTCCTCTCATTCGGTTTTATGCGCCGCGCGCTCATGGCGTGCCTGGCGTTGTCGCTCAGCGCCGCCCCGCTGGGCGTGTTTCTGCTGTTGCGCCGCATGAGCCTGGTAGGGGATGCCTTGTCCCACGCGGTGTTGCCGGGCGCGGCGATCGGCTATCTGATCTCTGGCATGTCGCTGGTAGCGATGGGCGTGGGCGGCTTTATTGCCGGGCTGGCGGTAGCGATGCTGTCCGGCCTGGTGAGCCGCCGCACGCCGCTGAAAGAGGATGCCAGCTTCGCCGGGTTCTATCTGGGATCGTTGGCGCTGGGGGTCACGCTGGTCTCGCTGCGCGGTTCCAGCGTGGATCTGCTGCACGTGCTGTTCGGTTCGATTCTGGCGGTGGATGCGCAGGCCATGGTGATGGTCGGTGCGATCGCCTCGGTTTCGCTGCTGGCGCTGGCGGCGCTGTATCGTGCGTTGGTGATCGAATCCTTCGACGTGACTTTTCTGCGCGTTAACGCGCCGCGCCGCTTGGCGCTGATCCACGGCCTGTTTCTGGCGCTGGTGGTGGTCAATCTGGTGGCGGGATTCCAGATCCTCGGCACCTTAATGTCGGTGGGGCTGATGATGCTGCCCGCCGCCAGCGCGCGCTTTTGGGCGCGCAATCTGCCGCAGACGCTGGCGACGGCGATGGGCATCGGCGCGCTTTCCAGCGTGATTGGGCTGGTGTGGTCCTATTACGCTTCGCTGCCTGCCGGTCCGGCGATCGTGCTCAGCGCCAGCGTCATCTTTTTCGTCTCGATCCTGTTTGGAACGCGCGGAGGCATTTGCGCCTTCGCGCGCCGTTGAGAAGTGCCATTTGCAAGGAGAAAGTATGAAACGTTTACCTCTATCGCTGGCGGTCGCTGCTCTGCTGGCCAGCCCATGGGCGATGGCGAAGACCGTTGACGCCGTCGCCAGCTTTTCCATTCTGGGTGATATCGTCAAACAGGTGGGCGGCGATCACGTCAAGGTCAGCACGCTGGTGGGGCCGGATGGCGATCCGCACAGCTTCGAGCCCTCACCGCAGGACGGCAAGAAACTGGCTCAGGCTGATGTGGTGTTCGTCAGCGGCCTGGGGCTGGAAGGGTGGATCGATCGCCTGGTCAGCGCCTCGGGTTATAAAGGGCAGGTGATCACCGCTTCACAGGGGATCAGCACCCGTCAGATGGAAGAGGACGGCAAACCGATTACCGATCCTCACGCCTGGAACAGCATGAAAAACGGCGTGCAATACGCTACCAACGTGATGAATGCCCTGATTGCCGCCGATCCCGAGGATGCCAACTATTTTCGTCAGCGCGGAGCCGACTATATTCAGCAGCTGCAAAAGCTGGATCTGTGGGCCAAAACCCAGTTCGCGGCAGTACCGCCACAGGAACGTAAGGTGCTGACCAGCCATGATGCTTTTGGCTACTTTGGGCAAGAGTATGGCGTCACCTTCCTTGCCCCGGTCGGATTTTCCACCGAGGCAGAAGCCAGCGCCAGCGACGTGGCGGGCCTGATCAAGCAGATCAAGCAGGAAAAGGTGAACGCTTATTTTATCGAAAATCAGACCGATCCGCGGCTGGTGAAACAGATTGCCGCCGCCACCGGCGCCAAAGCGGGCGGCGAGCTGTACCCTGAAGCGCTCTCCCGCCCGGGCGGCCCAGCGGCCACCTATGAGCAGGCGTTCAAGCACAATGTCGACGCGCTGCTGAGCAGCATGAGGTAATCTCCGCCCCCGCCTGCCGGCGGGGGACGGCTTGCAGGCACGTTCTCGCCATAAAAAAAGCCCCGTTGAGCAGCAACGGGGCTTTGCGACAGATGACACTTTGGAGTTAACGCTTTTTCTTACGTCCCTGTACCGCTTTGAATCGCGGATTGCTTTTACAGATCACATAGATGCGGCCACGACGACGCACGACTTTGCAATCCGGGTGGCGATTTTTCGCCGAACGCAATGAACTCAATACCTGCATGGGGGTTCCTTGTTACTTATTGCCGATAAAGCGGCCAAAGCGCTGCTGGAAGCGCGCCGTGCTGCCTTCTTTGGAATAGTCTTTCTGCTTGCCGGTGTAATACGGATGCGAAGCGGAAGAGACGTCGAGGGTGACATAAGGCCAGCTTTCGCCGTCCAGTTCGATGGTACGATCGGTTTTGATGGTCGATCCCACTTTGAAGTAGGCATTGGCGCTGACGTCGTGGAAGACCACGGTGCGGTAATCGGGGTGGATGCCGGTTTTCATAATGGCTCTCTCATGTAATGTTATACTATAACAGTAATTATGCGCCGACCTGGCATCGCGATCAAGCGCAAATTGCATACAAGAGTGAATTAATGAGAACGGTTTGCATTAAGCAACTGAAGCAAAAGAAAAAGGCCGCATGCGCGGCCTTTTCGATTATCGGGTGGAGCTCACATCACTGAGCGATCAGTGGTGCTCTACCGGATGGCTGTGTTCCAGGTCCTCGTTCTTCTTGCTGAAGCGGCGGCGAACCACCACGAAGAACACCGGTACGAAGAAGATCGCCAAGACGGTGGCGGTGATCATCCCGCCCATTACGCCGGTACCTACCGCGTTCTGTGCGCCGGAGCCTGCACCGCTGCTGATAACCAGCGGCAGAACCCCGAGGATGAAGGCCAGAGACGTCATCAGGATTGGACGCAGACGCATACGCACCGCTTCCAACGTCGCTTCGATCAGGCCTTTGCCTTCTTTCTCCATCAGGTCTTTGGCGAATTCCACGATCAGGATGGCGTTCTTCGCCGACAGGCCTATGGTGGTCAGCAGCCCCACCTGGAAGTACACGTCGTTGTTCATGCCGCGCATCGTCGCGGCCAGCAACGCACCGATAACCCCCAGCGGCAATACCAGCATGACCGAGAACGGCACGGACCAGCTTTCATACAGCGCCGCCAGACACAGGAACACCACCAGAATCGAGATGGCGTACAGCGCCGGCGCCTGGTTGCCCGACAGACGTTCCTGATAGGACATGCCGGTCCAGTCGTAACCGATGCCGCTCGGCAGTTTGGACGCCAGCTGTTCCATTAGGTTCATCGCTTCACCGGTACTCTTGCCCGGTGCGGCCTGGCCCAGAATTTCCATCGACGGCAAACCGTTATAGCGTTCCAGACGCGGTGAGCCGTATTCCCATTTCGCCGAAGAGAAGGCGGAGAATGGCACCATCTGGCCGCTCGTACCGCGCACGTACCATTTGTTGATGTCTTCCGGCAGCATACGGAACGGCGCCTCGGCCTGTACGTACACTTTCTTCACACGACCGCGGTCGATGAAGTCGTTGACGTACGAACCACCCAGGGCGGTGCTCAGCGTGCTGTTGATGGTGGTGATGCTGACGCCCAGCGCCTTGGCTTTCTCCTGATCGACGATCAGTTTGAACTGCGGCGTATCTTCCAGGCCGTTCGGGCGCACGCCCACCAGCACGTCCGGATGTTGAGCAACCATGCCCAACAGCTGGTTACGCGCTTCGGTCAGTTTTTCGTGCCCCAGGCCGCCCTGGTCAATCAGCTCGAAGTCGAAGCCGGTTGCGGTACCGAGTTCGATAATCGCCGGCAGGTTGAACGGGAACACCAGGCCTTCTTTAATCTGCGAGAACGCGCCCATGGCACGGCCCGCGATCGCTTCGACCTTGTTCACTGCCCCTGGACGCTCGCCCCAGTCTTTCAGGCTGACGAATGCCAGGCCGTTGTTCTGGCCGTTACCGTTGAAGCCGAAGCCCGCGACGGTAAACACCGAAACCACGTTGTCCTTCTCCTTGTTCAGGAAGTAGTCGGAGACTTCTTCCAGCACTTTGGTGGTGCGGGACTCGGTGGCACCGGCAGGCAGCTGCACCATGGTCAACAGGATGCCCTGATCTTCGTCCGGCAGAAACGAGGAAGGCAGGCGCAGGAACAGCAGGCCCATGCCAACCACGATCAGCAGGTAGATGATCAGATAGCGGCCGGTGCTGCGCAGGATGTTGCCCACGCTGTCGGTATAGTGATGCGTGCTCTTCTCGAACATGCGGTTAAACCAGCCGAAGAAGCCTGTTTTAACCCCGTGATCGCCTTTCGGGATCGGTTTGAGCATGGTGGCGCACAGCGCCGGTGTCAGGATCAAGGCCACCAGCACCGACAGCGCCATCGCGGACACGATGGTGATCGAGAACTGGCGATAGATGGCGCCGGTTGAACCGCCGAAGAACGCCATCGGCACGAATACCGCCGACAGCACCATGGCGATACCCACCAGCGCGCCCTGGATCTGGCCCATCGATTTCCGGGTAGCTTCTTTCGGCGGCAGGCCCTCTTCGGCCATGACGCGCTCGACGTTTTCCACCACCACGATGGCGTCATCCACCAGCAGGCCGATCGCCAACACCATGCCGAACATCGTCAGGGTGTTTATCGAGAAGCCGAACGCCGCGAGGATCGCAAAGGTCCCCAGCAGCACCACCGGCACCGCGATGGTTGGGATCAGCGTCGCGCGGAAGTTCTGCAGGAACAGATACATCACCAGGAATACCAGGATGATGGCTTCGATCAGCGTTTTCACCACTTCGTTGATGGAGATTTTAACGAACGGGGTGGTGTCGTACGGATAAACCACTTTCATCCCTTGCGGGAAGAATGGCTCCATCTTGGCCAACTCGTTTTTCACACCTTTGGCGGTGTTCAGGGCGTTGGCGCCGGTAGCCAGTTTGATACCCAGACCGGCGGCAGGCTTGCCGTTATAGCGAGCGGTAACGGCGTAGCTTTCCGCACCGCGCTCGATGTGAGCGACGTCGCGCAGGCGCACCTGGGAACCGTCGGTATTCACCTTCAGCAAGATCTTGCCGAACTCTTCCGGCGAAGTCAGACGGGTCTGCGCGATGATCGAGGCGTTCAACTGCTGCCCCGGCACCGGCGGCAGGCCGCCCAGCTGGCCTGCGGCGATCTGGTTGTTCTGCTCGGTGATGGCGGAGGTCACGTCCGTGGTCGTCAGCTGGTAGTTGTTCAGCTTGTTCGGATCCAGCCAGATACGCATCGCATACTGGGCACCGAACAGCTGCACTTCACCCACGCCGGACGAACGGCTGATCGGGTCCTTGATGTTGGACGCCACGTAGTCCGCAATATCGTCCTGAGTCATGTTCGGATCGTCGGAAACGAAGCCGGCCACCATCAGGAAGCTGCTGCTGGATTTTTCGACTTTCAGGCCCTGTTGCTGAACTTCTTGCGGCAGCAACGGGGTGGCCAACGACAGTTTGTTCTGGACCTGAACCTGCGCGATGTCAGGATCGGTGCCGGAATCAAACGTCAGGGTAATGGTGACGCTACCAGAGGAATCACTGGTGGAGGACATGTACATCAGGTTATCGATACCGTTCATGTTCTGTTCGATAATCTGTGTGACGGTATCCTGCACCGTTTTGGCATCTGCGCCCGGGTAGGTGGCGGAAATACGCACCGCCGGTGGTGCAATAGTGGGATACTGCGCGATAGGCAGTTTCATTATTGCAAGCACCCCCGCCAACATGACGATGATGGCGATTACCCAAGCGAAAATTGGGCGGTCTATAAAGAACTTAGCCATGTATTACAGGCTCCTTTTTATGACTTCTGCGCTTCAGACTGCGGCTGTTTTTGCGCCTGAGTGTCAACTTCCTGCACTTTTACCTGCGCGCCCGGCTGCACTTTCATCAGGCCGGTGACGATCACGCGATCGCCGGCTTTCAGACCATCGGTAACCAGCCATTTGTCGCCAATCGCCTGGTCTGCCTTCAGCGTGCGCAGCTCAACTTTGTCGTCTGCCCCTACCACCAACGCCGTCGCCTCGCCGCGCGGGTTGCGGGTAACGCCTTGCTGAGGCACCAGCAGCGCATCGCTGCGCACGCCTTCGTCCAGGCGGGCGCGCACGAACATGCCCGGCAACAGCGTATCATTCGGGTTAGGGAACAGGGCGCGAATGGTGATGGAACCGGTGGTCTCATCGACGGTGACGTCGGAGAACTCCAGCGTGCCTTCCTGCGCGTATTCAGCGCCGTTTTCCAGCATCAGCTTCACCTTGGCCTTGCCGTTTTCCTGCTTCAGCGCGCCGCTGGCCAGTTCTTGCTTCAGGCGCAGGAAGTCGGTGCTCGACTGGGTGACGTCGACATACATCGGATCCAGCTGCTGCACGGTGGACAGGGCGGTCGCCTGGCCGTTGCTGACCAGCGCGCCTTCGGTCACGGCGGATTTGCCGATGCGGCCGGAGATCGGGGAGGTCACCTTGGTGTACGCCAGGTTGATGCGCGCGGTTTCCACGGCGGCCTTGGCGGCCACCACGGCGGCATCCGCCTGCTGCAGCGTGGAGACGGCGTTGTCGTAGTCCTGCTTACTGATGTAGCTGGTACCCAGCAATGGCTTGTAGCGGTTTACCGTCACGCGCGCGATGGAAGCGCTGGCCTGTGCTTTGGCCAAATCGCCTTTTGCGCTGTCGTAGCTGGCCTGATAGGTGGCAGGATCGATTTGGTACAGGGACGTCCCGGCCTTGATATCGCTGCCTTCAACGAAATTGCGCTTCAGGATGATGCCGCTGACCTGAGGGCGAACTTCGGCGATACGATACGCAGCGGTACGGCCAGGAAGATCGGTAGTGATGTTGAGAGGCTCGGCCTTCAAGGTCACCACGCCCACTTCAGGAGCCTGCTGGTGGGCGCCTTGCTGCTGGGTTTCTTTATCGTTACATCCTGTTAGCACTAAGCTGCCTGAAAGCATCAGAACGGCCGCCAGAGGCGTTAACCCTCTGTTTTTGTTCATAGAAAAACCTCAAGTGTCCGATTTCAAAATGATCAATGGATCACAAGCTTTAAAACCCATTGCTGCGTTAATTATATGTGCGTGCTATGGTACATACATTCGCGAATGTATGTAAATCACACTCCCCCTAAATAACAATGCCATGGCACGAAAAACCAAACAGCAGGCGCAAGAAACCCGACAGCAAATCCTTGATGCTGCGGTGAGAGAGTTCTCTGAACGTGGCGTTGCTGCAACGTCACTGACAGATATTGCCACCGCTGCCGGGGTTACGCGTGGAGCCATCTACTGGCACTTCAAGAATAAGGTAGACCTGTTTAATGAAGTTTGGGAATCTACCGAGCCGAAAATTGACCAGCTCGAAACAGAGTATCAGGCAAAGTTTCCCGATAATCCACTGCGGGTTATCCGAGAAATTCTGATTTACATTCTGACGTCTACGGTTGAAGACGGCCGTAGACGGGCGTTGATGGAGATTATATTCCACAAATGCGAGTTTGTCGGTGAAATGATGCCGCTGCTGGATTCGCGCAAGGTGCTGTACCTCGCCGGCTACGAACGTATCGAGGCGGTGCTGTATAACTGCATTCACCACGGGCAATTGCCCGCCGATTTGCATACCCGTCGCGCGGCGATCATCCTGCGGGGTTATATTACCGGCCTGATGGAAAACTGGCTGTTTATGCCGGAAAGTTTCGATCTGCGGGCCGAAGCCGAAGCGCTGGTGGACGCGTTTTTGGAGATGCTGCAGTTTTGCCCCACCTTGCGCCTCAAACCCGATGCGGCGACGCCTGACGCCGACCGCCTTCCTTTATAAGGAGAGATTTCATGTCATCCATCGTTCTTATCGCCAATGGCGCCGCCTATGGCCATGAATCCTTGTTCAATGCGCTGCGGTTGGCCATCGCCATGAAAGAGCAGCAGAGCAGCCTCGACCTGCGGCTGTTTCTGATGTCCGACGCGGTGGTGGCCGGGCTGGCCGGGCAGCAGCCGCACGAAGGGTATCACCTGCAGCAGATGCTGGAGATCCTCACCGCGCAGCAGGTGCCGGTCAAGTTGTGCAAGACCTGCGCCGACGCGCGCGGCGTCAGCCGCTTGCCGCTGGCGGACGGTGTGGCGATCGGCACGCTGGTCGAGCTGGCGCAGTGGACGCTGGCGGCGGAGAAAGTGCTGACTTTCTGATTTCGCGACAACGGGACATCACCGGCAACGCTTTTGTTGTTCGTTGCCCGCCGGCGATCGTGATAATCTGCAGGCTTCTTTACCGATCCGAAGCCAAATCATGCATCGCTGGTTGACTCTGCCTTCTCTGGCGCCGCTCACGTTTGTCGGCGCATGCCGGCGGCGCATCGCCGCTGCGACCCTTCTTTTCCTGATTTTTGCGTGCTGCTTGCCGGCACAGGCGGCGCTGAATGGCGATTTGCCGCAGCGCAGCGAAGTGCAAAGCCAGCTGGAAGCGCTGAACAAGCAAAAAGCCCTGACGCCGGTCGAAAAGCTCTCCCAACAGGATTTAACCCGTACGCTGGAGCTGCTGGACGCCATCGAGCGCAACCGGCAGGACGCCGCACAGCTTAAACAGCAGGTGCAGCAGGCGCCGGCGAAGCTCAATCAGGTCACCGCCGAACTGGATGCGCTGAAGCGGCCGACGGACAACGCGGCCGCGCGCGCCGCGCTGTTGCCGCTGTCGCTGCGCCAGCTGGAAAGCCGGCTGTATCAAACGCTCGACGAGCTGCAAAGCGCGCAGGAGAGCCTCTCCACCTACAACAGCCAACTGGTGTCGCTGCAAACCCAGCCTGAACGGGTGCAGAGCACCATGTACGCCGCTTCGCAGCGCCTGCAGGAGATCCGCAGCCAGCTCAGCGGCCAGACGCCGGGGCAAGATTCGCTGCGCAACAGCCAGCAGGTGATGCTGAACACCGAACAGGCGCTGCTTAACGCGCAGCTGGAACTGCAGCGCAAGAGCCTGGAAGCCAACACCACGCTACAAGATCTGCTGCAAAAACAGCGCGATTACACCACGGCGCATATCGACGCGCTGGATCGGTCGGTGCAGCTGCTGCAGGAGCTCGTCAACAGCAAGCGCCTGACGCTGTCTGAAAAAACCGCCAAAGAGGCGCAGAATCCGGAAGACGCCACCGATATCCAGCACGATCGGTTGGTCAGCAAGCAGCTGGACGTCAACCGCCAGCTGAGTCAGCAGCTGATCGCCGCCACCGAAGAGAGCAACACCCTGTTCCAGCAGAATATTCGGGTCAAAAACTGGCTCGATCGCGGTCTGCAGGCGGAACGTAACCTGAAAGAGCAGATTCAGGTGCTGAAGGGCAGCCTGGTGCTGTCGCGCATTCTGTATCAGCAGCAGCAGAGCCTGCCCCAGGGTACGCTGCTGGCGGATATAGACACGCGCATCGCCGATCTGCGGCTGGAGCAGTTCGATATCAATCAGCAACGCGACGATCTGTTCAAGGGGGAGGATTACATCAACCAGCTGGTGGCCGAAAGCAAGGAAAAGGCCGGCCCGGAAGTGATCGACGCGCTGAACGAAATTGTCGACATGCGCCGCGAGCTGCTGGATCAGTTGAACAAGCAGCTCAGCAACCAGCTGTCGTTATCGATCAACCTGCAGATCAACCAGCAGCAGCTGACCAGCGTCTACGGTTCGTTGCAGGATACGCTGACCCAGCAGATTTTCTGGGTCAACAGTAACAAGCCGGTCGATCTGGCGTGGCTGAAGGCGATGCCTGAGGCGGTGCGCGATCAGCTCGCCGGGCTCGATATCAAATTCGACGGCGGCAAGCTATTGCAGGGCGGCTTGAATGCGCTGGTGTTCCTGATCCCGATGCTGCTGGCGATCGGACTATTGCGCTGGCGCTACCGGCTGATCGACGGCCATCTGCAAAAGCTGGCCAACGACGTGGGGCAACTTAAACGCGACGGCCAGCTGCATACGCCGAAGGCCATCGCGCTGACCTTACTGAAGGTGTTGCCCGGCGCCGCGCTGCTGCTCGGCGTCGGTTTCTGGATGTATCGCGCGGACTTCGGCATCAGCGACTTTATCTGGGCGCTGTCGCAGCAGCTGGCGCTGTCATGGCTGGTGTTCGGCTTCAGCTACCGCATGCTGAAACCGGGCGGCATCGCCGAGCGGCATTTCAACTTCGGCGCCAACCTGTGCGCGCATTACCGTCGCCAGACGCTGCGGCTGGGGCTGGCGCTGCAGCCGCTGATCTTCTGGTCGGTTTTGGGCGAAAAAGCGCCGCTGCGCCTGGTGGAGGACGTCATCGGCCAGATCGTGGTGATGTTGACGTTGGCGCTGCTCACGGTGCTGGTGTTCCCGCTGTGCCGCGACAGCTGGCGTGAAAAGGGCTCGCACGCCGTGCGGCTGGTGGTGGTCACCGCGCTCGCCGCCACGCCGCTGATCCTGCTGGGGCTGATGTTCGCCGGCTACTTCTATACCACGCTGCGGCTGGCCAGCCGTTGGATAGACAGCCTGTATCTGTTCTTCCTGTGGAATATCGTGTACCTGACCGCGCTGCGCGGCCTGAGCGTGGCGGCGCGGCGTCTGGCCTACCGGCGCGCGCTGGCGCGGCGGCAAAACGTGGCGAAGGAGGGGGCCGAAGGCGGCGAGCCGGTGGTGGAGGAGCCGCCGTTGGCGCTCGATCAGATCAACCAGCAGTCGCTGCGCCTGACCACTCTGGTGCTGTTTGCTATCTTCGCCAGCGCCTTCTACGCCATTTGGTCGGATCTGGTGACGGTCATCGCTTACCTGGACAGTATCACGCTGTGGCATTACACCAGCACCGTGGCGGGCAGCAGCGTGTCGCAGGCGGTGACGCTGGGCAACATGATGGTGGCGATCGCCGCGGTGATCGTCGCCTACGTGCTCACCCGCAACCTGCCCGGTTTACTGGAGGTGGTGGTGCTGTCGCGGCTGCAGCTGCGGCAGGGGGCATCCTATGCCATCACCACCGTGCTCACTTACCTGATCACCGCCGTGGGCGCGGTGGTTGCGCTGGGATCGCTGGGCGTCTCCTGGGACAAACTGCAATGGCTGGCCGCCGGTCTGACGGTCGGGCTGGGCTTCGGCCTGCAGGAAATCTTCGCCAACTTCGTCTCCGGCCTGATCATTCTGTTCGAACGCCCGATCCGCATCGGCGATACCATCACCATCGGCACCTTCTCCGGTTCGGTCAGCAAGATCCGCATTCGCGCCACCACCATTACCGACTTCGATCGCAAAGAGGTGATCATTCCGAACAAGGCGTTCGTCACCGAGCGGTTGATCAACTGGTCACTGTCCGACACCATCACCCGCGTGCTGATCAAGGTGGGCGTGGCCTACGGTTCCGATCTCGACAAGGTGAAAAAGGTGCTGCTGCAGGCGGCGCACGACAACCCGCGGGTGATGACCGATCCCGAACCGCAGGTGTTCTTCCTCAGCTTCGGCGCCAGCACGCTGGATCACGAGCTGCGGCTGTACGTGCGCGAACTGCGCGATCGCAGCTACACCGTGGACGAGCTGAACCGCTCAATCGATCGTTTGTGTCGGGAAAACGACATCGACATTGCTTTCAACCAGCTGGAGGTCTATCTGCATAACCAGCAGGGCAACGAAGTGCAGGAAGTGAAAAGAACGCTGTCGCCGGATGAAGGCGGCCAGACGGCGGGCTGATAAGCGTTGAAAGACGAAAGGGACAGCGGCGCTGTCCCTGCTCACTGTCCGGCAGGCAGATAGGGAGAGGTGACGCCGGCGCGCTGCAGCTTTTCCTGATAGTCCCGTTTGACGATATCCAGCGCCGCCAGCGCGGTAGCCGGATCGATCTCGTTGCACTCCAGCAGGTAAATCAAGTCTACCGCCAGCTGCAGTTCGGGTGACGCGTTTTCCAGAGACATAGCACCTGCGCTTATATTAATTAATGGGATGAATAACTCGCGTACCGGCAGAGTATAGTGAACCCGGCGCGCAACCGGGAATAATCATTAAAATATTGTGATAAATCTTCAAAAACCGTTTTCTTTGCGCTCGATATTGCGTTCGATGCGCGCCAGCGCCTGGCGGCAGCGCATCAGTCTCCCCTCCAGCGCCGCCAGCTCGTGCTGCAGCTTTTGCTGCGCCGCCAGCGTGGTCTGGCGCCCCAGCAGGCTTTCCCGATCCTGAATCATGCCGATCAGCCGGCGTTCGTAGTCCTGATGCTCGGCCAGCTTGTGGTACAGATCGGCCTCGGGGGCTTCTTTCGGCTGGTTCTTGCGCCGCAGCGCCTGGGTTGCCAGCTCGCGCTGCAGGGCAGCGATCTGAGCCACCAGTTTTTCGGCCAGAAAGGCCACCTGGCTGGTGCGGCTGTCGTTGGCGGCGCTTTGCAGCTGGGCGAAATTCTTTTCCACCTCGGCCAGGTAGTCGCGCAGCCGCGTGCCGCGGTTGGCGAACAGGGCGGCGTCGAAGCGCGCCTGCGGGATTGGCACATCGCCGCGCGGGGTCACTTCGGCCGCCAGCGCCGCGATCTGCTGTGCCAACACCTGTAATAGACGCTGAGTGCTCACATAGGCTCCCTCTTGATTTCAACAGGCGTAAGCTTGCCCGCGATCCTGCCGTGAAACAAGCGCCGCACGCATATTCCGCCGGCGCGGCGCCGATGCTACAGTAGGCGGCAACCGATTGAGGAGCGAAGAGCCGCATGACGCGTGGGTTATTGATCATTTTAGGCTGGCTGGCGGTGGTGCTGGCGACGTTGGGCGTGGTGCTGCCGCTGCTGCCGACCACGCCGTTCCTGCTGTTGGCCGCCTGGTGCTTCGCCCGCTCTTCGCCGCGCTTTCATCACTGGCTGCTGCACCGCTCCTGGTTCGGTCCCTACCTGCGCCACTGGCAGCAGCATCGCGCGTTGCCGCCGGGGGCGAAGTGGAAGGCGGTGCTGGTGATCGTGCTCACCTTCGCCTGTTCGCTGTGGCTGGTGAAAATCTGGTGGGTGCGCGGGCTGTTGCTGCTGATGCTGGCCATTTTGCTGACCTTTATGCTGCGCCTGCCTGTTATTGACCTGTCGCAACAAAAACAGCGCTGATTGTACCTTAAACTCCCCAATAGCTTTCAAGCCGCAGCCACGCGACAAACGCAGGCATCCCCGGGAGCTTACTTAGGTAAGTGACCGGGGGGAATGCGTGCAGTCAACAACGCTGCGGGTTGAAAGATGCAGGGGAGAGTTGCATTTGTCCGCCAGTTTGCATAGATTTGGGCGTTTTCGTGCGCGGATCGCCTGCCATTTCTTCTCCGGTGTGTTTCACCCGGGGGCGGTGGGTGAGCGGCGCGCCGGTTTTCAGGCAGTTTTATCAGGCAACAATTATGACCGCTACTGCGCAGCAGCTTCAGTTTATTAAAGACAGTATCAAAACCATCCCGGATTATCCGAAGCCGGGCATCCTGTTCCGCGACGTGACCAGCCTGCTGGAAAACCCGTTGGCCTACGCCGCCAGCATCGAGCTGCTGGTTGAGCGCTATCGCGAAGCGGGCGTGACCAAGGTGGTGGGTACCGAAGCGCGTGGTTTCCTGTTCGGCGCGCCCGTCGCGCTGGCATTGGGCGTCGGTTTCGTGCCGGTGCGTAAACCGGGCAAACTGCCGCGCGCCACGCTTAGCGAAAGCTATGAGCTGGAGTACGGCACCGACAAGCTGGAGATCCACACCGACGCCATCACCGCGGGTGACAAAGTGCTGGTGGTGGACGATCTGCTGGCGACCGGCGGTACCATCGAAGCGACCACCAAACTGATCCGCCGCCTGGGCGGTGAAGTTAAAGACGCCGCGTTCATCATCAACCTGCCGGATCTGGGCGGGGAAGCGCGTCTAAACAAGCTGGGCATCGACTGCTACTGCCTGGTGGACTTCGCCGGCCATTGATGCGGCATCGCCCCTTGGGCACAACGGCCTCGCGGATCGCCGCGGGGCTGTGTTAGCATGACCCTCCAGATTCCTCGACTTCTCCGGTATTAATGAGCTATCAGGTTCTCGCCCGTAAGTGGCGCCCTCAAACGTTCGCAGACGTGGTCGGCCAGGAACATGTCCTGACCGCGCTGGCCAACGGCCTCTCGCTGGGGCGGATCCATCACGCCTATCTGTTCTCGGGTACCCGCGGCGTGGGGAAAACCACCATCGCGCGCCTGCTGGCCAAAGGCCTGAACTGTGAAACCGGCATCACCGCCACGCCGTGCGGCCAATGCGACAACTGCCGCGAGATCGAGCAGGGGCGCTTCGTCGATCTGATCGAGATCGACGCCGCTTCCCGAACCAAGGTGGAAGATACCCGCGATCTGCTGGATAACGTCCAGTACGCGCCGGCGCGCGGCCGCTTCAAGGTCTACCTGATCGACGAAGTGCACATGCTCTCGCGCCACAGCTTCAACGCGTTGCTGAAGACGCTGGAAGAGCCGCCGCCGCACGTCAAATTCCTGTTGGCCACCACCGATCCGCAAAAGCTGCCGGTGACCATTCTCTCGCGCTGCCTGCAGTTCCACCTCAAGGCGCTGGACGTCGATCAGATCCGCCAGCAGTTGGAAACGGTGCTGACGGCGGAGCAGATCACCAGCGACGCCCGTGCGCTGCAGCTGCTGGCGCGCGCCGCCGACGGCAGCATGCGCGATGCGCTGAGCCTGACCGATCAGGCGATCGCCATGGGGCAGGGGCAGGTGACCGCCGCCACCGTCAGCCAGATGCTCGGCACGCTCGATGACGAGCAGCCGCTGGCGATCCTCGAAGCGCTGGTCAGCGCCGACGGCGAAAAGGTGATGGCGCAGGTCGCGCAGGCCGCTTCGCGCGGCGTGGACTGGGAAAACCTGCTGGTGGAGACGCTGGCGCTGCTGCACCGCATTGCGATGGTGCAGCTGCTGCCTTCGATGCTCGACAACCACTACGCGGCCGTGGAACAACGGCTGCGCGAGCTGGCGCGCACTTTGCCGCCGGCCGACGTGCAACTTTACTACCAGACGCTGCTGGTGGGCCGCAAAGAGCTGGCCTATGCGCCGGATCGCCGCATGGGGGTTGAGATGACCCTGCTGCGTGCGCTGGCGTTTCATCCGAAAGCGGTGATCCCGGAGCCGGTGGCGTTGGTGCAGACCGCGCCGGCGCCGATGGCGCAGCCGCAGGCCGCTGCACCGCAACAGCCGCCGCAGTTTCAGGACGCGCCGCCGCCGCTAGGGCAGCCGGCTGCGCCACCGCGACAATCATCGACCCCATTACCGGATGCCACCGCCCAGCTGTTGAAAGCGCGGTCCCAGCTGCAGCGGCAGCAGGGAGCATCCACACCAAAAAAGAATGAGCCGGCGGCGCCAGGAATAGCGCGGCCGGCAAACTCGGCGCTGGGGCGTTTGGCTTCCGTGACCGAGCGTAGCCAGCAGCGTCTGGCAGAGAAGAAGGTGCCGGAAAAACCGGCTAAGCCGGAAGCCTATCGCTGGCGCGCGCAGACCGAGCCGGAAGCGGCGCCGGAACCGCTGGCGACGCCGAAAGCGCTGCGCACGGCGTTGGAGCACGAGAAAACGCCGGAGCTGGCCGCCAAGCTGGTGGTGGAGTCGCTGGAGCGCGACGCCTGGGCGGCGGAAATCGACAGGCTGAAGATCCCGAAACTGGTGCAGCAGCTGGCGTTGAACGCCTTCAAGCAGCAGCCGGAAGCGGGCAAGATTTGCCTCCATCTGCGGTCTTCGCAGCGTCATCTGAATTCGCCTTCGGCGCAGAAGACGTTGGCCGAAGCGCTCGGTGAGCTGTACGGCAGCCCGATCGAGCTGACCGTGATAGAGGACGATAATCCGGCGGAGCGCACCCCGCTGGAGTGGCGACAAGCCATCTATGAAGAAAAGCTGGCGCAGGCGCGCCAGTCCATCGTTGCGGATACCCATATTCAGACGCTGTGCCGGTTCTTCGACGCGGATCTGGATGAAGAGAGTATCCGCCCCCTTTAAACGCCGCGCGAGGTGCGCGGCCCTAGCGACGAGAGACGACTATGTTTGGTAAAGGCGGTCTGGGCAACCTGATGAAGCAAGCCCAGCAAATGCAAGAAAAAATGCAGCAGATGCAGGAAGAAGTCGCCAAATTGGAAGTGACCGGCGAATCTGGCGCGGGCCTGGTGAAAGTCACCATCAACGGCGCGCACAACTGCCGCCGCGTGGAGATCGATCCTAGCCTGATGGAAGACGACAAAGACATGCTGGAAGATCTGATCGCCGCCGCGTTTAACGACGCCGCGCGCCGCATCGAAGAAACTCAGAAAGAGAAAATGGCTTCCGTCTCCAGCGGCATGCAGTTGCCGCCTGGCTTCAAGATGCCGTTCTGATGCAAACCAGCCCGCTCCTTGAATCCCTGATGGAGGCGCTGCGATGCCTGCCGGGCGTCGGCCCGAAATCGGCGCAGCGCATGGCGTTTCAGCTGCTGCAGCGCGATCGCAGCGGCGGCATGCGCCTGGCGCAGGCGTTGACGCGCGCGATGTCGGAGATCGGCCACTGCGCCGATTGCCGCACCTTCACCGAGCAGGACGTTTGCACCATCTGCGCCAATCCGCGCCGTCAGCAAAACGGCCAGATTTGCGTGGTGGAAAGCCCGGCGGATATCCACGCCATCGAGCAGACCGGCCAGTTCGCCGGGCGCTACTTTGTGCTGATGGGCCATCTGTCGCCGCTGGACGGCATCGGGCCGGGCGATATCGGTCTGGATCGCCTGGAGCAACGGCTGGAAAAGGAAAGCATCACCGAAGTGATCCTCGCTACCAACCCGACGGTGGAAGGGGAAGCGACCGCCAACTACATCGCCGAGATGTGCGGCCAGTATGGCGTGCTCGCCAGCCGTATCGCCCATGGCGTGCCGGTGGGCGGCGAGCTGGAAATGGTCGACGGCACCACGCTGTCGCATTCGCTGGCCGGGCGTCACGCCATCAAGTTCTGATGTTTTCCCGGACGGGGCCATTCGGCCCCGTCTTTTTTTTGCCAAAAATCTCCCGCCGTCCGCTTGAAAAACAAGACCCTGACCCTCATCTGATCCTCATTGTTCGATTTTGGTAGCCATTGTCTTTTGAGGTAATCAATGAGTATGAAAGGTCAAGAAACCCGCGGGTTCCAGTCTGAAGTAAAACAGCTGCTTCATTTGATGATCCATTCGCTGTACTCCAACAAAGAAATTTTCCTGCGCGAGCTGATTTCCAACGCCTCTGATGCCGCCGACAAGCTGCGCTTCCGCGCCCTGTCCGCGCCAGAGCTGTACGCCGGTGACGGCGAGCTGCGCGTACGCTTGTCCTTCGATAAAGAGCAGCGCACCCTGACCATCGCCGACAACGGCATCGGCATGCGCCGCGAAGAAGTGATCGAAAACCTCGGCACTATCGCCAAGTCCGGCACCAAAGCGTTCCTGGAATCCATTGGTTCCGACCAGGCGAAAGACAGCCAGCTGATCGGCCAGTTCGGCGTCGGTTTCTACTCGGCGTTCATCGTGGCGGACAAAGTGACCGTGCGCACCCGCGCCGCCGGCGCCGCCGATGACGAAGGCGTGTTCTGGGAGTCCGCCGGCGAAGGCGACTACACCATTGCCGATATCACCAAAGAGACCCGCGGCACCGAGATCACCCTGCATCTGCGCGAAGGCGAAGAGGAGTACCTCGACGCCTGGCGCCTGCGCTCGGTGATCGGCAAATATTCCGATCACATCGCTTTGCCGGTAGAGATCGAAAGCAAAAACGAAGAAGACGATACTGTCACCTGGGAAAAGATCAACAAGGCACAGGCCCTGTGGACCCGCAGCAAGGCTGACGTGACCGATGAAGAGTACAAAGAGTTCTACAAGCACATCGCCCACGATTTCACCGATCCGCTGAGCTGGAGCCACAACCGGGTGGAAGGCAAGCAGGAGTACACCAGCCTGCTGTATATCCCGGCGCAGGCGCCGTGGGACATGTGGAACCGCGATCACAAGCACGGCCTGAAGCTGTACGTGCAGCGCGTGTTCATCATGGACGACGCCGAGCAGTTCATGCCGAACTACCTGCGCTTCGTGCGTGGTCTGATCGATTCCAACGATCTGCCGCTGAACGTGTCGCGCGAGATTCTGCAAGACAGCCGCGTGACGCAAAACCTGCGCGGCGCGCTGACCAAGCGCGTGCTGCAGATGCTGGATAAGCTGGCCAAAGACGACGCCGAAGGCTACCAGAAATTCTGGCAGCAGTTCGGTCTGGTGCTGAAAGAGGGCCCGGCGGAAGACAACGGCAACCAGGAAGCGATCGCCAAGCTGCTGCGCTTTGCCTCCACCCACGGCGACAGCTCGGCGCAGACCGTGTCGCTGGAAGAGTATGTCGGCCGCATGGCGGAAGGGCAGGAGAAGATTTACTACATCACCGCCGACAGCTACGCCGCCGCCAAGAGCAGCCCGCACCTGGAGCTGTTCCGCAAGAAAGGCATCGAAGTGTTGCTGCTGTCCGATCGCATCGACGAGTGGATGATGAGCTACCTGACCGAGTTCGACGGCAAGCCGTTCCAGTCGGTCAGCAAAGCGGATGAAACGCTGGATAAATTGGCGGATGAAACCGAAGAGCAGAAGGCCGCCGAGAAGCAGCTGGAACCCTTCATCGAACGCGTGAAAACCCTGCTGGGCGAGCGCGTGAAGGATGTGCGCCTGACGCACCGCCTGACCGATACGCCGGCGATCGTGGTAACCGACGCCGACGAAATGAGCACCCAGATGGCCAAGCTGTTCGCCGCCGCCGGCCAGCAGGCACCGGAAGTGAAGTACATTTTCGAGCTTAATCCTGAGCATGCGTTGGTCAAACGAGCATCCGACGTGGGCGATAACGAACATTTCGCCGAATGGATCGACCTGTTATTGGATCAGGCGCTGCTGGCTGAACGCGGCACGCTGGAGGATCCGAACCTGTTCATCCGTCGCATGAATAAGTTACTGTCCGCCTAAAGCTGAAGATATGCGCCCTTAACGGCACCGTTAGGGGCGCATTGCCGATTTTTCCCCGCTTTTTCTCGCCTTTTGCTTGCCCGCTTTTTTGCACATTCCGCAATCGATTTCCTTCGCGCGCCTTGAGCCTGCCCCCCCTGAAATGGTATCGTTGAGCGTTTTCGCAATTTTATAAAAACTACATAGCAAGGGGATTTACGCAATGCGTATCATTCTGCTGGGCGCTCCGGGCGCTGGTAAAGGTACTCAGGCTCAATTCATCATGGAGAAATACGGCATTCCGCAAATCTCCACCGGTGATATGTTGCGCGCAGCCGTGAAGGCCGGCAGTGAACTGGGCAAGCAGGCGAAAGAGATCATGGACGCCGGCAAGCTGGTGACCGATGAGCTGGTGATCGCGCTGGTCAAAGAGCGCATCGCTCAGGAAGATTGCCGCAAGGGCTTCCTGCTGGACGGTTTCCCACGCACCATTCCGCAGGCTGACGCGATGAAAGAAGCCGGCATCAACGTGGACTTCGTGCTGGAGTTCGACGTGCCGGACGAGCTGATCGTTGACCGCATCGTTGGCCGCCGCGTGCACGCGCCGTCCGGCCGCGTATACCACGTGAAGTTCAATCCGCCGCAGGTGGAAGGCAAAGACGACGTGACCGGCGAAGAGCTGACCACGCGCAAGGACGATCAGGAAGAGACCGTGCGCAAGCGCCTGGTGGAATACCATCAGATGACCGCGCCGCTGATCTCTTACTACAGCAAAGAAGCGGCAGCGGGCAACACCCAATACCGCAAAATCGACGGCACCCGCAAGGTCGCCGAAGTGAGCGCAGAGCTGGCGACCATCCTCGGTTGATCGCAAGCGGATTGTGCATGACGCCGGGCCTGTGGCCCGGCGTTTTTTTTGCCGTTTTCCCGCCAAATTGTGATCGCGGCGGCTTGTTGCGGCCGTGCCCGTTAATCGCCCGCGCCAAATGGCGTATAACAAGCCTGCGTTTTCACCCTCAGCAGGGAGCCGGGCATGCTCAGACAAACCAATCTTCTGGCGGAAGCCACCGCGCGCCAGATCGTCCAGCGGGCGATGGGCATCATCAGCCATTCCGTCAACGTGATGGACAGCAACGGCGTGATTATCGCCTCCGGCAACCCCCAACGCCTGTTCCAGCGCCATGAAGGCGCGGTGCTGGCGCTGGCGGAGAATCGGGTGGGGGAAATCGACCGCGCCACCGCCGAGCACCTGAAGGGCGTGCGGCCCGGCATCAATCTGCCGTTCAGCTTTCGCAACCAGCGGGTGGGGGTGATCGGCATCTCCGGCGAACCAGCCGAGGTGCGCGCCTACGCCGAGCTGGTGAAGATGGCGGCGGAGATGATGGTGGAGCAGGCGGCGCTGCTGGATCAGCACCAGTGGGAAAAGCGCTACCGGGAAGAGCTGGCGAACCAGCTGCTGCAGCCGCAGCCGAACAACGCGTCGCTGGAAGCGATGGCAGCGTATCTGGGATTGGATCTGCGCCAGGCGCGCATCGTGTGGATCGTCGAGCTGCAAGAGGCGCAGCCGCACCTGCTGCGCGAGCTGCTGGCGGAGCTGGAGGCCACCCAGCGCGATGCGTTGATCGCCATTACCGGCTTCAATGAAATGACCCTGCTGCGCCCGGCCTGCATGGCGCAGGGCGAATGGAGCCTGAAGCTGGAACGCCAGCAGGCGCAGCGTTTGCAAAACCAACTCAAACACCGCTTTCGGGTGCGCTTGATCGTCGGCGGTTTTTATGACGATCCGCAAAGCGCCTACCGTTCCAGCCTGACGGCGCGCGCCACCCAGGCGATGGCGCAGCGCCTGAAACTGCGTCACGCCACGCTGTTCTACCACGACTACCCGCTGCCGTCGCTGTTGTGCGATCTGGGGGAGGACTGGCGCGCGCAGGAGCTGGGGCGCCCCTGGCGGACGCTGGGCGAACAGGACGAAAAAGGCGTACTGCGCGGCACGCTGCGCCACTATTTTTCGCAGAATTGTGATCAGACGCAGACCGCCGCGCAGCTGCATATCCACGTCAATACCCTGCGCTATCGCCTGCAGCGCATCGAAGCGATAACCGGCATGAAAATCAATCAATTAACCGACGCTCTGCGGTTGTATATCGGCATGCTGATGCACGACTGAGTTGTGCCAACCCACAAATTTCACGCCGTTCACCCGGCGATTTTTTGTTGTTTCCCCTCAGGCCAACGCCGGGCGTGCGGGATATGTTGGCCTGCACATCAACCACGGAGAAAACAACAATGACAACCGTATCCACTCTGGGGGCACTGGTGGCGTTAGCCGTCGCCATCGTCCTGATTCTACGCAAGGTGCCACCGGCTTACGGCATGATCGCCGGCGCGCTGGCGGGCGGGCTGTGCGGCGGCGCCGACCTGGTGCAGACCGTAACGCTGATGATCGGCGGGGCGCAGGGCATCACCAACGCCGTGATGCGCATTCTGGCGGCGGGGGTGCTGGCCGGGGTGCTGATCGAATCCGGCGCGGCGCACACCATCGCTGAAACCATCGTGCGCAAGGTGGGCGAAACCCGCGCGCTGCTGGCGCTGGCGGTGGCTACACTGATCCTGACGGCGGTGGGGGTATTTATCGACGTGGCGGTGATCACCGTCGCACCGATCGCGCTGTCGATCGCCCAGAAGGCCGGCATTTCGCGCGCGGCGATCCTGCTGGCGATGATCGGCGGTGGCAAGGCCGGCAACGTGATGTCGCCCAACCCGAACACCATTGCGGCGGCGGACAACTTCCACGTGCCGCTCACTTCGGTGATGATGGCCGGCATCGTGCCGGGGCTGTGCGGCCTGGTGGTGGCCTATCTGCTGGCGCGCCGCCTGAGCGATAAAGGCAGCAAAGTGATGGCCGAAGAGCTGACTCAGCATGCCGAAGGGGCGCGGCCGGGCTTCGCTGCGGCGATCAGCGCGCCGCTGGTGGCGATCCTGCTGCTGTCGCTGCGGCCGATCGCCGGTATCGCCGTCGATCCGCTGATCGCGCTGCCGGCCGGCGGGTTGGCGGGCGCGCTGCTGATGGGGCGTATTCGCCAGTGCAATCATTTTATGGTCTCCGGCCTGTCGCGCATGGCGCCGGTAGCGATCATGCTGCTCGGCACCGGCACGCTGGCGGGCATTATCGCCAACTCGGCGCTGAAGGATGTTTTGATTAACGGCTTAACGCACACCGGGCTGCCGGCCTGGCTTCTGGCGCCGCTGTCCGGCGCGCTGATGTCGATGGCGACCGCGTCGACCACCGCCGGCACCGCCGTGGCTTCCGGGGTGTTCAGCTCTACGCTGCTCGAGCTGGGCGTGAGCGGGCTGGCCGGTGCGGCGATGATCCATGCGGGCGCCACGGTGCTGGATCACCTGCCGCACGGCAGCTTCTTCCACGCTACCGGTGGCAGCGTCAATATGGCGGTGCACGAGCGGCTGAAGCTGTTGCCGTATGAAACGCTGGTGGGATTCACCATCGCGGCAATCTCGGCGCTGATGTTTGGCGTGTTTAACCTGGCGGGATAAGGAACAGTGATGAAAACGCTGAAAAAAGTGGTTATTGCCCCGGATTCTTTCAAAGAGAGCCTGAGCGCGCTCGGCGTTGCCGACGCCATCGAGCGGGGATTCCGCCAAATTTATCCGCAGGCGCACTACGTGAAGCTGCCGATGGCGGACGGCGGCGAAGGCACGGTGGAGTCAATGGTGGCGGCCACCGGCGGCGAAATCGTCCAGGTGACGGTCACCGGGCCGCTGGGGGAGCCGGTACAGGGGTTCTATGGCCTGCTGGGCGACGGCGAAACCGCAGTGATTGAAATGGCCGCCGCTTCCGGGCTGCACCTGGCGCCGCCCGGCCGGCGCGATCCGCGCATCACCACCAGTTACGGCACCGGCGAACTGATGCTGGCGGCGCTGGAGCGCGGCGTGAAGGCGATCATTCTCGGCATTGGCGGCAGCGCCACTAACGACGGCGGCGCCGGGATGATGCAGGCGCTGGGCGTGAAGTTGCTGGATAAGGATCGCCGGCCGCTGCCGGTGGGCGGGGCGGCCCTGGCGCAGATGGCGCACCTCGATCTCACCGGGCTGGATGCGCGTTGGCAACGGGTGAGCGTAACCGCCGCCTGCGACGTCGATAACCCGCTGTGCGGCGAAAAGGGCGCCTCGGCGGTGTTTGGGCCGCAGAAGGGGGCGACGCCGGAGATGGTGGCGCAGCTCGATGCGGCACTGCATCACTATGGTGAATTGCTGGAACGGGAAACCGGCCGCGCCGTGCTCACCCAGCCGGGCGCGGGGGCGGCGGGCGGCATGGGGGCGGCGCTGCTCGGCATGCTCAGCGCGCGCTTGCGGCCGGGCATCGAGATCGTCACCGAAACTCTGCGTCTGGATGAGGCGGTGCGCGATGCCGATTTGGTGATCACCGGCGAAGGGCGGCTGGACAGCCAGTCGATCCACGGCAAAACGCCGATCGGCGTGGCGCGGGTGGCCAAGCGCCACGGGGTGCCGGTGATCGCCATCGCCGGCAGCCTGACGCCGGATTACCAGGTGGTGCATCAACACGGTATCGATGCAGCGTTTTCGGTGCTCGATCGCATCGTGACGCTGGAAGAAGCACTGGCGGACGCCGATTGCAATTTGCAGGTGACGGCGCGCAACGTGGCGGCGGTGTGGCAACTGGCGCAAAGGGAAGGCCCACAGGCATAGCCTGTTGCTGTTATCGGTTTCGATGCAGGACTTTTCCGTTACAATAGCCGGCATTAATGGCTGCTGACATCCCGACCCAGAACGGAATGCCGGCCGGAAAGGAAATGAGGGGAACTGAGATGAAGCAAGAGAAACACGGCGTATTGCTGGTGAACCTGGGCACACCAGATGCGCCGACCTCGTCGGCGGTCAAACGCTATCTGAAGGAATTCCTCAGTGACGATCGCGTGGTCGATACGGCGCCGCTGATCTGGTGGCCGATCCTCAACGGCGCGATCTTGCCGATCCGTTCGCCGCGCGTGGCGAAGCTGTATCAATCGGTGTGGATGGAAGAGGGCTCGCCGCTGCTGGTGTACAGCCGCCGCCAACAGCGGGCGCTGGCGGCGCGCATGCCGAATACGCCGGTGGAGCTGGGCATGAGCTACGGCTCGCCGAGTCTGGCGGAAGCCATCGACAAGCTGCTGGCGCAGGGCGTGACCAACCTGGTGGTGCTGCCGCTCTATCCGCAATATTCCTGTTCCACCAGCGCGGCGGTATGGGATGGCGTGGCGCGAGTGCTGAAAGGCTATCGCCGTTTGCCTTCTGTGGCCTTCATCCGCGATTACGCCGAACACCCGGCCTACATCGCCGCGCTGCAGCAAAGCGTGGAGCGCTCGTTCGCTGAGCACGGCCAGCCTGACCGGCTGGTGCTGTCGTTCCACGGCATTCCCAAACGCTATGCGCGCCTGGGCGATGACTACCCGCAGCGCTGCGAGGACACCCTGCGTGCGCTGAGCGCCACGCTGCCGCTGGCGCCGGAGCGAGTGATGATGACGTACCAATCACGCTTCGGCCGCGAGCCGTGGCTGACACCGTACACCGATGAGACCCTGAAGGGGCTGCCGGCGCAGGGCGTGAAGCACATTCAGCTGATTTGCCCCGGTTTCTCGGCGGACTGTCTGGAAACGCTGGAAGAGATCAAAGAACAGAACCGCGAGATCTTCCTCAAAGCCGGCGGCGAGAAGTTTGAATATATCTCGGCGTTGAACGACGAGCCGGCGCATATCGATATGATGCAGCAACTGGTGGCGCAGCGCCTGTAATCATCCATAATCTGTATATTAGATGCATCGTGATCGGGCGGGGATGTGTTAACATTCACCGCTTGTTAAACCGTCACCACCACCAATCACATGAAATTTCCTGGTAAACGCAAGTCCAAACACTATTTCCCGGTGAGCGCCCGCGATCCGCTTCTGCAGCAGGCCCAGCCCGAAAGTGAAATCAGCACCTCGTATATCGTCGGCATCGATCAGACGCTGGTGGATATCGAGGCGAAAGTGGACGACGCTTTTGTCCAGCGCTACGGCCTGAGCCTGGGCCACTCTCTGGTGATCGAAGACGACGTCGCCGAGGCGCTGTATCAGGAACTGAATGAAAACAACCTGGTTACCCATCAGTTCGCCGGCGGCACCATCGGCAATACCATGCACAACTATTCGGTGCTGGCGGACGATCGCTCGGTGCTGCTCGGCGTGATGTGCAGCAACGTGAAAATCGGCAGCTATGCCTACCGTTACCTGTGCAATACCTCCAGCCGTACCGATCTTAACTATCTGCAGGGCGTTGATGGCGCCATCGGCCGCTGTTTCACGCTGATTGGCGAAAGCGGCGAGCGCACCTTCGCCATCAACCCGGGCCAGATGAACCAGCTGCGCCCGGAAAGCATTCCTGAAGAGGTGATCGCCGGCGCGTCGGCGCTGGTGCTGAGCTCTTATCTGGTGCGCTGCAAGGAAGGGGAGCCGATGAAGGCTGCCACTCTGCAGGCGATCGAATACGCCAAAAAACACGACGTGCCGGTGGTATTGACGCTGGGCACCAAGTACGTGATCGCCGACAACCCGCAGTGGTGGCGCGACTTCCTGAAGGAAAACGTGACGATTCTGGCGATGAACGAAGACGAAGCGCTGGAGCTGACCGGGCTAAGCGATCCGTTGACCGCCTCGGACATGGCGCTGGAGTGGGTGGATCTGGTGCTGTGCACCGCCGGGCCGAACGGCCTGTATATGGCGGGCTACACCGAAGAGGCCAACAAGCGGCAGACCCAGCACCCGCTGTTGCCGGGGCATATCGCCGAGTTCAACCGCTACGAATTCAGCCGCGCCATGCGCCGTGAACACTGTGAAAATCCGCTGCGCGTTTATTCGCACATCGCGCCGTATATGGGCGGGCCGGAGAGGATCATGAACACCAACGGCGCCGGCGACGGCGCGCTGTCGGCGTTGCTGCACGATATTGCCGCCAACGGCTATCACCGCCATAACGTGCCGAATTCCAGCAAGCACGTGCGCAGCTACCTGACTTATTCCTCCCTGGCGCAGGTGTGCAAATACGCCAACCGCGTCAGCTACCAGGTGTTGAACCAGCATTCGCCGCGCCTCACCCGTGGCCTGCCGGAGCGGGAAGACAGCCTGGAAGAATCCTACTGGGAGCGTTAACCCGCTGAAAAAGAAAAGGTCCGGCAATACCGGACCTTTTTTTGTGCGCCGTGGCGCTTCAGATCGGGCAGCCGCCCATTTTTTCTTCTTCGCTCAGGGTATCCAGCTGCAGGATGTTCAGCATGCTGTTGGCGATCTCCCGTTCGCCCATCACCACCTGGTTGGCGCCGCGATCGGTGATGTAGGCCACTTCGTCGTCGTAGTGGGCGCGGGCGATGATCTCGATGTTCGGCCGCTTGGCGCGCGCCGAGGCGACGATCTCGCCGGCCTCATAGCCGTTGGGGATGGTCAGCAGCAGCCAGCGCGCGCAGTCGAGCCGCGCCAGATCCATCACTTCCGGATTGGCGGCGTTGCCCAGCACCGTC
Organism: Serratia sp. HMSC15F11; assembly: GCF_001808215.1. Taxonomy (NCBI): domain Bacteria; kingdom Pseudomonadati; phylum Pseudomonadota; class Gammaproteobacteria; order Enterobacterales; family Yersiniaceae; genus Serratia; species Serratia sp. HMSC15F11. Next base: position 55,554 of record NZ_KV792493.1, on the reverse strand, counting down.
TTGATGCCCTGTTCGCGCAGCGCTTCCACCCGCGGGCGGGAGTTCTCGATCACCACCAGCGGAATGCCCGCCTCGGCCAGTTTGCCGCCCAGCAGGCTGCCGACGCGGCCGTAGCCGACCACCAGCGCGTGGTTGCACATGTCCACCGGGATCTGCTTCTCTTCTTCCACCGCCTCTTCGAGAATTTGCTCTTCGATGGTTTCGGTTTTGGCCAGATAGCGCTCCAGCAGGGTGAACAGCAGCGGGTTGAGCATGATGGACAGAATGGCGCCGGCCAGCACCAGATTGCGCCCGTGTTCCGACATCATGCCCAGCGCGATGCCGAGGCCCGCCAGAATAAAGGCGAACTCGCCGATCTGCGCCAGGCTGGCGGAGATGGTCAGCGCGGTGCGCTTGGAGTGACCGAACATTTTCACCAGCAGGAACGCGGCGGCAGATTTGCCGAACACGATGATCGCCAGCGTCGCCAGCACCGCCAGCGGTTCGTTAATCACGATCATCGGATCGAACAGCATGCCGACCGAGACGAAGAACAGCACCGCAAACGCGTCGCGCAGCGGCAGGGTGTCGTGCGCCGCGCGGTGGCTCAGCTCGGACTCGTTCAGCACCATGCCGGCGAAGAAGGCGCCCAGCGCGAAGGAGACGTCGAACAGCTTCACCGCGCCGTAGGCGATGCCGAGCGCCAGCGCCAACACCGCCAGGGTGAACAGCTCGCGCGAGCCGGTGCTGGCGGTTTTCGACAGGATCCACGGCACCAGGCGGCGGCCGACCACGATCATCAACGCGATGAAGGCGATGACTTTACCGATGGTCAGCGCCAGCTCCATCAGCAGCTGGCTGCTGCTGGCGTTGTCGTTGCCCAGCATATTGCCGAAGGCGGGCAGCAATACCAGCGTCAGCACCATCGCCAAATCTTCGACGATCAGCCAGCCGATGGCGATTTGCCCGCGCTGGCTGTCGATCAGCTGCCGTTCCTCCAGGGCGCGCAGCAGCACCACGGTGCTGGCGGTGGAGAGGCAGAGGCCGAACACCAGACCGGAGATCAGATCCCAGCCGAGCAGCTTGGACAGCCCCATACCGAGCAGGGTAGCGACGGCTATCTGCGCCACGGCGCCGGGAATGGCGATAGATTTTACTGCGAGGAGGTCTTTCAAAGAGAAGTGCAGGCCAACACCGAACATCAACAGGATAACGCCGATTTCCGCCAGTTCCGGCGCCAGTGAGGTATCGGCGACGAAACCGGGGGTGAACGGGCCGGCGAGCACCCCTGCGGCCAGATACCCCACCAGAGGGGAGATGCGCAGGCGGTTCGCCAGCATGCCGAGGAGGAAGGCGAGTACTAACCCTCCGACGATGGTGGTGATGAGCGGTGTTGAATTATGCATCCATACTCCTTCTGGCTATGCATCGCGGCACGGGAGAAACGCAACAAAGTTACGAAAAGATACATTTAGTTTATTGCATTTGTTCGCGGCTTGCTTGGCTAATTTGGCATTTTTTGTAAAAAAGCAGAGGATTTCACTTAAGGCGCGGCAATGAGGAGATTTTGTGTCAGATAAGCCAAATAACATTGGTTTATCCGTGGGATAACCCGGATTAATAAATAATTTCATCCGGGCATTCAGCGGGGTTATTGCGCTTTATGCTCCATATTGGGCAGTAGCGCCGTGATAATGCCGATCAGCGGCAGGAAAGCACAGATTTGGTAGACCAGCTCGATACTGGTCAAATCGGCGACATAACCAAGAACTGCCGCACCTAACCCACCCATACCGAAAGCAAAACCGAAGAATAAGCCGGAAACCATGCCGACTTTACCGGGGATCAGCTCCTGCGCGTAGACCAGGATGGCGGAGAACGCCGAGGCGAGAATAACCCCGATGATCACTGTCAAAATGCCGGTCCAATACAGGGATGAGTAGGGTAAAATAAGGGTAAACGGCGCGGCGCCGAGAATGGAGCCCCAAATAACATATTTACGCCCTATCTTGTCGCCGAGAGGCCCGCCGATAATGGTTCCGGCCGCCACTGCGAACAGGAATGCGAACAGGTGAATCTGTGCATTCTGCACCGAAATGCCGAACTTATGTATCAGATAAAAGGTGTAATAGCTGCTGATACTGGCCAGATAGAAGTATTTGGAGAAAATCAGCACCAGCAGGATGCCCAACGAGTAGGCAACGGTACGTTTTGGCAGCGGTTTCAGCAGCGACGGGCTTTTCGGCTGCCCTTTAGTTGCCCGGTGCTGATGTTGATACCACTTGCTGACCTGCAGCAACACCACGATCGCCAGCAGCGCCGCCAGCGAGAACCAGGCGACGTTGCCCTTGCCGTAAGGCGCGATGATCAGCGCCGCCAGCAGCGGGCCGAGCGAGCTGCCGAAGTTGCCGCCGACCTGGAACAGCGACTGCGCCAGGCCGTGCCGGCCGCCGGAGGCCATGCGCGCCACGCGCGAGGATTCCGGGTGGAACACCGATGAGCCGGTGCCCACCAGCGCCGCCGCCAGCAGCACCAGCGGGAAGGTGCTCGCCACCGACAGCAGCAGCAGGCCGGACAGGGTAAAGCCCATGCCGATCGGCAACGAGTAAGGCTGCGGGTGTTTATCGGTGTAATAGCCAATCAGCGGCTGCAGCAGCGAGGCCGTCAGCTGATAGGTCAGGGTAATCATGCCGATCTGCACGAAGCTGAGGTGAAAATCGGCTTGCAGGATCGGGTAAATCGCCAGGATCAGCGACTGGATCATATCGTTGAGCAGGTGAGACACGCTGATGGCGCCAAGGATGGAGAAGGCGGTTCCCTTCACCGCGCTGCCCTTGGCGGGCGGCATCGCGCTTTGGCTACTGTCGGTCATATTATTATTAGCCTGATAAGTTGTTGAGCACAGAGATGACATCTTAGGCAGGGCGCTCAATTTTTACCATATCTGAAATAATCAGACTCACATCGCAAAAATTTGAAATCAGCTGTCATTAATTCGCGCTACAATTTCGCCCTCATCATAAAAGCCATTTAATACACGGAGATTCGCCATGCGTTTTTCGCTGAAAACCACCGCATGCGCGTTGGCCGTTTCCCTGACGTTGCTGTCGGGGGCCGCCAGTGCCTGGGAAAAGGATAAGACCTACGCCATCACCATTCTGCACACCAACGATCATCACGGTCACTTCTGGCAGAACGATCACGGCGAATACGGCCTGGGCGCGCAGAAAACGCTGGTGGACGGCATTCGTCAGGAAGTGGCGGCGCAGGGCGGCAGCCTGCTGCTGCTGTCGGGCGGCGATATCAACACCGGCGTGCCGGAATCGGATCTGCAAGACGCCGAGCCGGACTTCCGCGGCATGAACCTGGTGGGTTACGACGCGATGGCGATCGGTAACCACGAATTCGACAATCCGCTGAGCGTGCTGCGCCAGCAGGAAAAATGGGCGACCTTTCCGCTGTTGTCCGCCAACATCTATCAGAAAAGCACCGGCCAGCGCCTGTTCAAGCCTTACGCCTTGTTCGACAAGCAGGGCATCAAGATCGCGGTGATCGGCCTGACGACCGACGACACCGCGAAAATGGGCAACCCGGAGTACTTTACCGACATTGAATTCCGCGTGCCGGCGCCGGAGGCGAAGCGGGTGGTGGAGCAATTGCGCAAGGACGAGAAGCCGGACGTGATCATCGCCGCTACCCACATGGGGCACTATGACAACGGCGAACACGGCTCCAACGCGCCGGGCGACGTGGAGATGGCGCGCAGCCTGCCGGCCGGGTATCTCGACATGATCGTCGGCGGCCACTCGCAGGATCCGGTGTGCATGGCCGGCGACAACCGTAAGCAGGTGGACTATGTGCCGGGCACGCCGTGCTCGCCGGATCGCCAGAACGGCACCTGGATCGTGCAGGCGCATGAGTGGGGCAAATACGTGGGCCGCGCCGACTTCGAATTCCGCAACGGTGAGCTGAAGCTGGTGCATTATCAGCTGATCCCGGTGAACCTGAAGAAGAAGGTGGAGAAGGCGGACGGCACCAGCGAGCGCGTGTATTACACCCGGCAGATCGCGGAAGACCCGGCCATGATGAAGCTGCTGACGCCGTTCCAGGAGAAGGGCAAGGAGCAGCTGAGCGTGAAGATCGGCAGCGTTAACGGCAAGCTGGAGGGCGATCGCAGCAAGGTGCGCTTCGTGCAGACCAACCTGGCGCGGGTGATGTTGGCCGCGCAGAGGGAGCGCGCCGATGCCGACTTCGCGGTGATGAGCGGCGGTGGGGTGCGTGATTCCATTGAAAGCGGCGATATCACCTACAAAAACGTGCTCAAGGTACAGCCGTTCGGCAACACCCTGGTGCATGTCGATATGAAAGGCAGCGAGGTTGAGCAGTACCTGGCGGTAGTGGCCAACATGAAGCCGGATTCCGGCGCCTACGCCCAGTTCGCCAACGTCAGCCTGGTGGCGGACGGCAAGGGCGTCAGCGAGGTGAAGATCAACGGCCAGCCGCTGCAGGCGGATAAAACCTACCGCATGGCGACGCTGAACTTCAATGCGCTGGGCGGCGACGGCTATCCGAAGCTGGATGGGCTGCCGAGCTACGTCAACACCGGCTTTATCGATGCCGAGGTGCTCAAGCAGTACATCGAGAAACACTCGCCGCTGGATGCGGCGGCTTACGAACCGAAGGGCGAGATCGTTTATCGCTAATCGCCACCGCGGCGGCCTGCTCCCCTGTGGGTGGGCCGCCTGTTTTCCCGCCGAAATCCTCCTTCAAACGCACGCAAAAGTCGCCGCCGCCGCCTTCCAATGTTAGCCTGAGCAACAATTTGGTTTTGATAACGCAAGCAGGGAGATGACATGTTGAAAACCGCAGGCTGGCTGCTGCCCGCCATCCTGGCACTGGCGGGGTGTTCGTCATCCGGCCAACGCCATGAGCAAACGCTCAGCCAGGCGCTGGCGACCATCGGCCAAGACAAGGCGCTGGTTGGCGCGTCGAGTGGCGTGATGGTGCGCGATGCCGACAGCGGCACCGTGCTGTATCAGGCGCACGCGCAGCAGCGCCTGGCGCCGGCTTCCAACATGAAGATGTTCACTTCTCTGGCGGCGTTCGGCGTGCTGGGGGCGGATTACCGGTTTGAAACCCGGCTGTTGACCACCGGCGAGCAGCGCGGCGACACCTTGCAGGGGGATCTCTATCTGCAGGGCAGCGGCGATCCGACGTTGCATCCGGACGATCTCGACACCTTCGCCGCCACGCTGGCGCAGCGCGGCATTCGCCAGATTCATGGGCGGCTGATCCTGGACGCCAACGCGTTCGATCAAACGCCCTTCGGCGCCGGCTGGAGCTGGGACGACGAACCCTTCGCCTTCGCCGCGCCGATCTCGGCGCTGAACTACGCCTTTACCCCCGGCGGCGATATCAACGTGGTGCGGGTAGACGTGCAGCCGGGTGCCCGCGCCGGTGCGCCGGGGCAGGTGAGTTTCTATCCCGCCAATGACGCGGTGACGCTGGTCAACCGCACCACCACCGGCGGCGACACTGCACTGACGTTCGATCGCCAGCCGGGCAGCAACCGAATCGTGGTCAGCGGCACCATCGCCGCGCAGGAGGAGACCCGCTCGCGATTGATCACCGTCGATCAACCGGCCCGCGTGATCGGCGCCTTATTGCAACATGCGCTGCACGCGCACGGCATCACGCTGCGCGGTAACGCGGAAGAGGGAGTGACCCCTGCTGATGCCCGGTTGCTGGCCGAAAAAAACTCGCCGCCGCTCTCCCGCCTGGCCGTCACCTTCCTGAAGGTGTCCAACAACGGTTACGGCGAGGTACTGACCAAAGCGATGGGCCGCAAGACGCAGGGCAAGGGGGATTGGGCCGCCGGCCTGCAGGCGATCGGCCAGTTTGTGCAAAGCCAGGGCATCGCGGCCGGCGCTTACCGTCAGGTAGACGGTTCCGGGCTGTCGCGCATGAACCAAATCACGGCGCAGCAGCTGACGACGCTGCTGCTGGCGGCCAGGAAACAGCCGTGGTTTGCCGCCTGGTATAACGCCTTGCCCATCGCGGGCCAGCCGGGGTTGCTGGTGGGCGGTACGCTGCAGAGCCGCATGGTGAAGACGGCGGCGGCGGGCCGCGCCCACGCCAAGAGCGGCTCCATGACCGGGGTCTCGTCGCTCAGCGGCTATGTCGACTCGGCGACTGGGCGGCCGTTGGCGTTCGCCATCATCAGCAACAACTATCTGGTGCCCGGCGCGGAGGTGAAGGCGCTGGAGGACCGCCTGGTCGAGACGCTGGCGGCCTGTGACGCCACGGTGGTGTGCCGCTGAGCGCGCGGCGTCAGTCGCGTTTGGCGATGTCGGCGAAGCTGCCGGCCAGCAGGCGGCACAGATCGGCGGCGGCCAGCTCGATGTCCAGCCCGCGTTTGCCGCCGGAAACGTAGATGGTGGCGAACGCTTGCGCCGGGCTGTCGATCACCGTCGGCAGCCGTTTTTTCTGCCCCAGCGGGCTGATGCCGCCCACCAGATACCCGGTGACGCGCTGCGCCAGCTGCGGATCGGCCATCTCGGCCTTTTTGGCACCGAGGGCGCGGGCGACCTTTTTCAGATCCAGCTGGGTGGCGACCGGCGTGACCGCCACCGCCAGGTGTTTGGCGTCGCCGTTCAGCGCCACCAGCAAGGTTTTGTAAACCCGATCGGCATCCAACCCCAGCTTTCTCACCGCTTCGTCGCCGAAATTAGTTTCTTCGCTGTCGTGGTGATACGGATGAAGGGTAAAGGTGACCTTTTGTTTTTCGAGCAGAACGACTGCGGGCGTCATGATGTGTTGTCCAGAATGTCCCCTGCGGGGGAAGGGTGATAACCAGCTTTAAAAATACAAAAATCCGACCTGCCCGGCAACCTGAGCGGCTGTTACATAAAGCGGGTTGCCAAGATATTCACCGGGTTGCTACCCTGTTTACTGTAACCGTTAACACGGTTGCTATGCGTATAACTAGAATACAAGAAATTCCTCTTTGACTGGCCAATAGCGATATTGGCCTCTTTTTTAGCCCTGTGGCTGCAGCATCGCCGGCAGGTTATCCTCGCCGTACAGGTGCAATGCGCCAACTGCCACCACATAGTCCCCGGCCGGCAGCGCCTCCAGCTGACGCCGCCAGTCGCGATTGCGCTGATGCATCAGCACGTCGTACAGCCCGGCGCTGAAGGTGGCGGGCAGGGTGTCCAGCGTGCCGCGCGGTTTGGCGTCCAGCCACCAGCTCACCATGGTTTGCAGCAGCCGCGCGTTGGTGTGCCAGTGCTCCAGCGTATCGCGCAGCAGCGCAATACCGCCTTCCGGCAGCTGTTCCAGCATCGCCAGCTGCTGCTGCGCCCCTTCCAGCTCGATCACCGGTTTGTCCTGCGCCCGGGCGGCCTGCAGCAGCTGATAGTCCACGCCGTACTCTGCCCGCAGCCCCAGACGCTGAGCCTGGCGCGCCTGCATCATCAGCGCGACCTGCCAGCCGGGCAGGGTGACGAAGGCCTCTGGATCGGCGCCCAGCTCATGGCACAGCGCCAGCAGCCGTTGATATTCTTCGGCGGACAGGCGCTGTTCCAGCGCCGGCTGCAGCTCGGCGTGGTCGAAAGGCGAGGCGGAATCGGTGATATCGGCTTCGACGATCAGCGCGTCGGCCTGTTGCAGCCGGGCGGCCAGCCGGGATGGCAACGGCGACATATCGACGGTGCCCATATGGATGCTGCCCACCAGATGCAGCCGACGATCGCCCGGCAGAGTGATGTCCAACGCCGGATAAGCGTAACGTTTGGGCGAGATCAGGCCGAGAAAGGCGGCGAGGCGGCGTAACAGTTGACCCATACGGCGTGGCTCCTGAATAACGGGTGCGCGTTTCAGCATGAAAGGCGAGGGAAAATCGTCATTCATGCTAAACGCTATCCGCCGCGCAGGAAAGCCCGGAAAACAGCGGGGCGCCATGTCGGCGCCCCGGCGATCACTTCCTGGGTTTAAAACGCAGCAGCCGGTTGGCGTTGCTGACTACGGTAATCGACGACAGCGCCATCGCCGCGCCCGCCACCACCGGGCTGAGCAGCGTGCCGGTCAGCGGGTAGAGCACGCCGGCGGCGATCGGGATACCCAGCGTATTGTAGATAAAGGCGCCGAACAGGTTCTGCTTCATGTTACGCAGCGTGGCCTTCGACAGCGCTACCGCATCCGCCACGCCGTGCAGGCTGTGGCGCATCAGGGTGATGGCGGCGGTCTCGATGGCGATGTCGCTGCCGCCGCCCATCGCGATGCCCACGTCGGCCTGCGCCAGCGCCGGGGCGTCGTTGATGCCGTCGCCGACCATCGCCACGCGCTGGCCCTGCGCCTGCAGCTGCTTGATCGCCGCCGCTTTGCCGTCCGGCAGCACCCCGGCAATCACCCGATCGATACCGGCCTCTTTGGCGATGGCGTTGGCGGTCACCGGGTTGTCGCCGGTCAGCATCACCAGCTGATAGCCCTGCTGGTGCAGGCGCTGCAGCGCCGCGACGCTGTCCTCGCGCAGCGGATCGCGAATGGCGAACAGCGCGGCCGGTTTACCGTTAACGGCCAGCAGCACCGGCGTTACGCCGCGTTCGGCCAGGGCGCGCATCGGCGCCTCCAGTTCGGCGGTCGCAACCTGATGCTGCTCCAGCAGCGCGGCGTTGCCCAGCAGCACCGGCACGCCGTCGATCTCCCCGCTGACGCCGGCGCCGCGCAGGGTGCGGAACTGCGCGACCTGCGGCAGCGTTTGTCCGGCGGCGCGTTCCATGATGGCGCGCGCCAGCGGGTGGTTGGAACCTTGCTCCAGCGCGGCGGCCCAGCCGATCGCCTGCTGCTCGCTGACCTGATTGAAGGTCAGGATCTCTACCACCTGCGGTTTCCCTTCGGTCAGGGTGCCGGTTTTGTCGAACACCAGGGTGTCCAGCTGGCTGGCCTGCTGCAGGGCGTCGGCGTCGCGTACCAGCACGCCGAACTCCGCCGCGCGGCCCACGCCGGAGATGATCGACATCGGCGTCGCCAATCCCAATGCGCACGGACAGGCGATGATCAGCACCGTGGTGGCGATCACCAGCGTATAGACCAGCTGCGGCTGCGGGCCGAAGAAGTACCACATCGCCGCGCTGAACAGGGCTATCCCCACCACCGCCGGCACGAACACCGCCGAGACGCGGTCGGCCAGTTGGCCGATCGCCGGTTTACTGCTCTGCGCCTGGCGCACCAGTTTAATGATGCGCGCCAGCGTGGTTTGGCTGCCGATGGCGGCGGCGCGGAACAGCACGCTGCCGTCGTCAACCACCGTCCCGGCATGCACCGTGTCACCAGCACCTTTCTGCTGCGGCACCGCTTCGCCGGTCAGCATCGCTTCATCGAGCCAGACTTCACCCTGCACGATTTCACCGTCGACCGGCACGCGATCGCCGGTGGTCAGCCGCAACGTCATGCCGAGCTGCACCTCCGCCAGCGGGATATCGCGCTCGCCGTCGTCGGTTACCAACCGCGCGGTAGGCGGCGTCAGATCCAGCAACCGCTCCAGCGCCTGCGAAGAACGCTGACGGGCGCGTTGCTCCAGCGCATGGCCGAGGTTGATCAAACCGATGATCATCGCGCTGGCCTCGTAATAGAGGTGGCGCGCCTCCATCGGGAAGAAATCGGGCCAAATGTTGACGGCGATCGAGTAAAGCCAGGCAGCGCCAGTACCGAGCGCCACCAGGGTGTCCATGGTGGCGCTGCCGTTCATCAGCGCACGCCAGGCATTGCGGTAGAAGTGCCCACCGGCGAACACCATCACCGCCAGGGTGATGACGCCGACCAGCAGCCAGGGGCGCTGGGTTTCCGGCGTCAGCGTCATGCTGCCGCCGAACAGTCCCCAGGCCATCAGTGGGATACCCAACGCCAGACCCAGCGCTGCCTGCCAGCTAAAGCGCTTCATGTTGGCGCGTGCGGTCTGCTGTTGGCGCTCGCGGCGTTCGGTTTCATCCTGAATCATTTCGGCGCCGTAGCCGGCTTTTTCCACCGCCGCCACCAGCGCCTGCGCATCGGCGGCGCCGGTCACCAGCGCGCTGCGTTCCGCCAGGTTGACGCGCGCATGCTCTACGCCGGGAACGCTTTGCAGCGCCAGCTGCACTTTATTGACGCAGCTGGCGCAGGTCATGCCGCTGAGCAGCAGCTGTACGCTGTCGTCCGCGCCGTCGGTTGCCGGAAGGGGAGATTGCGCCGCTGGCTGATCGTCCGGCAACGAAGGTGTTGCGTCAGTCAACGGCTCAGTTTTTGGGGCGACGGCGCCCGCCACGCCGGCGTGATAACCGGCATCTTCTACCGCGGCGATCAGCGCCTGCGGATCGGCATCGCCGTACACTTTCGCGCCGTCGATAGCGACGTCGGCGGCGAACACGCCCGGCACCGCTTCCAGCGCCTTGCGGGTGGTGCCGACGCAGTGCATGCAGCTCAGGCCGCTCAGCTGCAGTTCGGTATCGGCGTGCGGCGCGACTTCGGCCTGATAACCGGCGGCGATCACGCTGTCGATCAGCGCGCTGTCCGGCGCGTCGCCGGTCACTTTGGCGTAATGCACGTTAACGTCCGCCTGTTCGACATCGCTGCGGCTTTCCAGGGCTTTTTTCACCCGCTGCGCGCAGTTCATGCAGGACAGCCCCTGCAATGCCAGCATAGTGGTGTGTGACATGATTGGACTCCTTGCTTAGAAGGCGGTGTTTAAAGGTTGACCGCCTGACCTGTTTTCACTAAGAATGGAGCTTAAACCTTCCAGCAAGGGTAAGGTCAAGGAGGGAAAATGAATATTAGCGACGTCGCGAAAAAAACCGGGCTAACCAGCAAGACGATTCGTTTTTACGAAGAGAAAGCGCTGATTACCGCCCCGATCCGCAGCGATAATGGTTACCGCCACTACTCCGCCAGGCACGTTGAAGAGCTGACGCTGCTGCGCCAGGCGCGGCAGGTGGGCTTCAACCTGGACGAGTGCCGCGAGCTGGTGGCGTTGTTCAACGATCCGGCCCGCCACAGCGCCGACGTGAAGGCGCGCACGCTGCAGAAGGTGGCGGAGATCGAAAGGCACATCAGCGAACTGGGCGAAATGCGCCAGCGCCTGCTGGCGCTGGCCGACCAATGCCCGGGTGACGAGGGGGCGGAGTGCCCCATCATTAATAACCTGGCGGGGTGTTGTCATCAGGTGACTGCGGCCAAATAACCCGGACTCCGGGTTGTCCATCTGCGTGTGGCACAACCCGCTGTTTTGGCGCTATGAAGGACCGAGTTTTAGAGTCTTGGTGTCGATTGCGACGCGCAGACTTCAAAGAGGAGGTTCTATGAATATCGGTTCTGATCGTGCTACCGCGTTTGCTGTTATCTCGAGTTTTGAGGCTTTAAGAGCCTATGTGCCCGCGCAAGCGGGAGTCAGGGTTACGCTTAATTCGTGGAAGGACGGTGGGATATACGGTGGCGGTGATTTCGTCTCTGTTGCTGGTGTAAAAGCCGATGATGGCGGCCACGTTGCGCAAACGACCGGATTTTATTGGGAAAGAATTGCCTGCACGGTTAATCTTTATGATTACGGGATAGAAGCTACGGATAGAACGACATCAAATTATATTGATGTCACCGGCAGCTTGCAGGCGGCTATAAACAAAGCGATTGAAAAGAAATGCACTCTGGTGAGCGAGTTTCCTAAAGCGGGTTCGTATGCGCAAGTGGGCTTATTTATTTCCTCTTCTATCAATATTAGCGGGCTGACTTGTTTATCTGGAGCCCTGCATTTATTCATTAAATCTTCATCATTTATTCCAAAGACTGATATCGGGTTAAAATTGCCTTGGGTCGTGCTTAATCAGAATGGTCAGTATGACGGAAAAGGTTTAGTGTATGGAACGACTCAGGGTAATCAGGATCTGGATACCATCACGATTTACAATATGGATGGTTACACGGGTAAAGCGATTAATGGTCAACTGCACACGCTTTCAGGTTCCAGAGTTCAATTTCTCTCTTCAATGCACATGAATGGCGCAGGCGTCTATTTTGCTTCTACCTTTGATAACGTATTTAATGACGTCAGGGCACTGTTCTGTGGCAATGAGACGATGTTCGGTATCGACTTTACCAGTTACCCTGCTGCAACCGGATCGACGTTTGATGAGTCTAATGCCAATACGATCCACTCTTTAATGGCTCATGACTGTAGAGAGAAAGCTTGGCGAGTATCAGGCTCAAAAAATTGGCTGGCCAAAGTTCATGAAGAAGGCACGTTAGTCACCAAGGCAACTGTTGAAACCCCCAACTCTGCCGAAAAAAGAAACGGATATGGCTATATGAATAGCTACTTTTCTTCCGTCGGTGGCGGTGCCGGCGTGATTAATATCTATGCCTCTAAAAATAGCACGGTTGAGCATGTTCATACTTTCGGTGCAACGGCAACTGCTGTCGGGAATGTTTCGTCAACCGCGAATGTGTCAATTATACCTGGTGATCCCGCTCCGAATGGGGGGGCTATAGGAACAGTCTTTGCCAAAGACATTGTGGTTATGGCTAATGCCCGCGTCAATTTAGATTCTGTCAGAACGACAGGGTGGGTAGATATTCGTGACGATAACTCATCAGTATCCAGAGGCAATATTGCGGGTAACCTACAGCTCTCTTCTGCCGCTAAGATTTTGAATAGTTACATCGGTGGCGATGTAATTTCTACGTCGATGCCACGACTCACCAATTGCGATCTGCAAAAGAGCTTTACCGGCGGCGGAAGCCTGCAAAATACGAGAGTCGTTGGTGATGTCACAACGGTCGATGCATTACGCTTGGTTTTGATTGATGTCTCTTTAGCGACGCTGATGGTCACCGGGAAGGGGGTTTTGTTGGATGTGCAAGGGGGCAATTTTAACCGGATTACCTTTGTTGACGGCGTTACGGGGCGATGGATAATTTTCCCGTCACCCAGGGTGAATGTGACGGTAGATAATTGGTTACCTCCCACCTCTGCCGCTGGTTACGGATTATTCACTATCAACCCGCTGTCGAACAAGATTTACACGACGCGTAGCGGAGTGTGGGTCGATTATAAAACGTAAAACACGGCTCTGCTGAAAGGATGAGTGAGCCGGGGTGAGTCAACCCGGCTTACTCGTTAGCGCAATGATGAAGGCAGGGCGCGGATCACCAGCGTGACGCCTTCCACCGCCACCACTTCTACTTCGGTGCCGGCGGGCAGATCTTCAGCCGCCTGCGCGCGCCAGCTGCTGTCGCCGATATTGATGCGCCCCATGCCGTTGTGCATCGGCTCCGTCAGCGTAGCGCGGGTGCCGATCAGCTGGCGGTTGCGCTGGTTGAGCACCGGCGATCCGCCGGATGCGGCCGCCGGGCGCCGGCGCAGCCAGTACCACCACAGGTAGGCGACGACGACGGTCAGGACGGCGAAGATCATGCCCTGCCACGCCCAGGAGAGCGGCGGCAGCAGCCAGATCAGAGCGCCGACCAACAGCGCCGCCACGCCGCTCCACAGCAGGTAGCCGCCGGCGCCGAGCATTTCCGCCGCCAGCAACACGCCCCCGAGGGAGAGCCAAAACCACAGCGGATTCGCCGCGATCAGTTCGAGCATGATTATTTGCCTTTGCTTTCTTTCAGCAGTTCGGTAATGCCGCCGATCGAGCCGAGCAGGCTGCTGGCGTCCAGCGGCATCATCACCACTTTGCTGTTGTTGGAGGAACCGATCTTCTGCAGCGCGTCGGTGTATTTCTGCGCCACGAAGTAGTTCACCGCCTGAATGTTGCCGCTGGCGATGGCGTCGGACACCAGCTGGGTGGCGCGCGCCTCGGCCTCGGCGGCGCGTTCACGCGCTTCCGCCTGCAGGAACGCCGACTGACGTTCGCCCTCGGCCTTCAGGATCTGCGATTGTTTCTCCCCTTCGGCGCGCAGAATGGCCGCCTGACGCACCCCTTCTGCCTCGAGGATGTCGGCGCGCTTGGTGCGCTCGGCCTTCATCTGGGCGTTCATCGAGGCGATCAGTTCCGCCGGTGGCCGCACGTCGCGGATCTCGATACGGGTGATTTTCACCCCCCACGGATTGGTCGCTTCATCGACGATGTGCAGCAGGCGGCTGTTGATGCTGTCGCGTTGCGACAGCATTTCGTCCAGCTCCATCGAGCCGAGCACGGTACGGAAGTTGGTCATGGTCAGGTTGACGATCGCCTGTTCGAGGTTGCTGACCTCGTAGGCGGCGCGCGCCGGATCGACCACCTGGATAAAGCACACCGCGTCGATGGCGACGTTGGCGTTATCGCGGGAAATCACCTCCTGCGAGGGAATGTCCAGCACTTGCTCCATCATGTTGATTTTACGGCCGATGCGGTCCATGAACGGCACCACCAGGTTCAGGCCCGGCATCAGCGTTTTGGTATAGCGGCCGAAGCGTTCTACCGTCCATTGGAACCCCTGCGGCACAATTTTGACGCCGGCGAACACCACAATCAGTGCGACGACGATCACGATGGGAATAAAAGTAAGCATGCAAACCTCCTGTCAGACATATGTAAACAGATATTACGTCAGCGCCGGAAAAATGCCTACCGTTACCGCGACTTAATCCAGGGCGCTGACCAAACCCGCGATCAGCGGATCCCGCGTCTGGAACAGGCCGATCAGGGTACGCACCGCCTCACCGCCGCGAGCATCGGACCAGGCCAGCGACAGGGGAGAGGGCTGGCGCGGATATTTGAGCTGCTTAGCCACCAGCTCGCCGCTATCAAGGTAAGCTTGGCACAGCTGGCGCGGAAGGAAACCGATCCCGAGACCGCGCAGGTGGCACTCCAGCTTGGTGCGCAGGTCCGGCACTTTGATCTCTTGCTGGCCCGACAGCAGCCAGGCGGTGCGCTTGGCCAAATGGCGCGCGGTATCTTCGACGTTGATCGCCGCGTAAGGGCGCAGCTGCGTTTCGTTCAGCGGATCGGCGGCGGCGGCCAGCGGATGCGTCGGCGCGATGGCGAACACCCATTCTATTTTGCCCAGGGGCAGCACCTTGATGCTGTTTTCCAGCGATTCATTGCCTGCCGCCCCGATCGCCAGATGGCAATCCTCATTCAGCAGCGCATCCCACACGCCCATGTACACCTGGCGGGAAATGTGGAATTGGGTGAACGGGTATTTGTCGTGCAGGTGGGTCAACAGCCCGGCTACGGCGGCGGCGTCATACAGCAGGTTGTTGATCACGATATTCACCTGGTGCTCTACACCGTCGTTGATTTGCCGCAGTTCGCCCGGCATGGCGTCCAGCCAGGTGTGCCACTGGCGGCAGCGCTCCAGCAAATACTCTCCGGCCGGCGTCAGGTTGACGGTGCGGGTGGTGCGGATAAACAGCTGCGTGCCGATGCTCTCTTCCAGCGTTTTGATGCGGTAGCTGATGGTGGCGGTGGTTTTGTGCAGCAGCTCCGCCGCGCGGGAGAAACTTTGGCACTCGGCAACTTTGATAAACGAACGAATGGTTTCGTGATCCAGCATGAGGGGTCCTTGGCTGACACCGCCTTTTCGGTTATCGGTGAGAAGAATCTACTGATGTTGCGGCGCGATAGGCAGCGGCAAAACCCAACCCCACGATCCCGGTCACAGAATCACCCGATAGCGATGAACGCGCGCCGCCCCATTTTGCCCGATGATGAATTGGGATGTTTTTTAATTCATTGATTTAAAGCAACTAATATTGCTCTTCGATCGTAAAGTGTGCGGGTGATCTTGTTGTGGAAAAATTTTCCAAAAAAATGCTGTCAAATTCACCACGCGCTGTCTAGAGTGAAGGAGTTGGGTGAAATATCGCCGTTCAATCGCCGTCTGGGTCATGCGCTTGGGAGAATCACATGGATTTAGTCATCGAAGAATTAACGCCGGCGGCCTTTGCGCCTTACGGCGATGTATTGCAGATAGAAGGCTCGCGTTTCTTTCATATCAATGACGGAAAAACCGAGCGTTATCACGACCTCGCCAAGATAGAGGTGTCCGACGGCAACCGGGTGCTGGCCAGCATCAACCGGGCGGAACCCTGCGATCTGCCGATGACCTTTTCCCTGTTGGAAAAGCATCCGCTCTCGTCGCAGGCCTTTGTGCCGATGAACGGCGAACGCTTCGTGGTGATCGTCGCCGAACCGGGCGAAACCATCCCCATCGGCACGCTGCGCGCCTTTATCACCAACGGCAAGCAGGGGATTAACTATCACCGCAATGTCTGGCACCATCCGCTGTTTGCCTATGCGAAGGTCACCGACTTTTTCACCATCGATCGCGCAGGTGCCGACAACTGCGTGGTCAGCCGCTTGCCGGAGCCGTATCGCATAGTTTTGGCATAGCGCTGGCCGCACGCCGCGCAGGGCGTTTATCATAGCGTCACCCATGCCGTTACTGATAAAGGAAGCTTGAATGACCGAATTACGCAGGAAAGGACGACCCGCCACCGAAGCCGGCGCCACCAAAGGGGCGCAGGCGTTGGATCGCGGGCTGGAGATCCTCCAGTACCTGGCCAACGCCGGGGGAAGCTCGTCGGTTTCCGTGCTGTCCGAAAAGCTGGAGTTGCCGCTGTCCACCACCTTCAGATTGTTGAAAGTGTTGGAAAAATCGGAATTCGTCTTTCAGGATCCACAGCTGGGCTGGTGGCATATCGGCATTCAGTCGTTCACCGTCGGTTCCGCTTACATGAACGACCGCGACGTGGTATCGGTGGCCGGGCCGTTCATGCGCCGGCTGATGCTGCTGTCCGGCGAGACCGCCAACCTGGCGATCCGCAACAATTTCGACGCGGTGCTGATTCGTCAATGCGAGTGCCAGGCGATGGTGCGCATGTGCGCGCCGCTGGGCAGCCGTTTGCCGCTGCACGCCTCGGGTGCCGGCAAAGCGCTGCTGTACCCGCTGGCGGAAGAGGAGATGCTGGATCTGATCGTGCGTTCGGGGCTGCAATCCTACACGCCCAAGACGCTGACCAGCGTGAACCTGCTGCGCAAGGATCTGCATCAGTCGCTGGCGCAGGGCTACACCATCGACGATGAAGAGCACGCGCTTGGCCTGAACTGCCTGGCTTCGGCGATTTTCGATCGCAACAACAACGTGATCGCCGCCATTTCCATCTCCGGGCCGAGTTCGCGGGTCGGCAAGGAGCGGTTCAAGGAGCTGGGCGAACTGGTGGGTGAAGTGGCCAGAGATATCAGCGCCGCGCTGGGCGAATCGCGCAGCAAGGCGTAAACGTCGCGCGCCGGGCTGAACCGGCGCGGAGCAAGACTCCCCGTTTGATGAGCAAACGGGTTTTTTTGACCGCAATTTTGATTTGGAAAAATTTTCCAATAAATTAAGGAGAGCATCACATGGCAATTATGCGAGCGGTAGACGCGGCAATGCACGTGCTGGAAAAAGAAGGGATCACCACCGCGTTCGGCGTGCCCGGCGCGGCGATCAACCCGTTCTACGATGCGATGCGGCGGCACGGCGGCATCAAACACTATCTGGCGCGGCACGTGGAAGGGGCCTCGCACATGGCGGAAGGTTACACCCGCGCCGCCGCCGGCAACATCGGCGTGTGCATCGGCACTTCCGGCCCGGCGGGCACCGACATGATCACCGGCCTTTACTCCGCCTCCGCCGACTCGATCCCGATCCTGTGCATCACCGGCCAGGCGCCGCGTGCGCGTTTGCACAAAGAAGATTTTCAGGCGGTAGACATCGAATCGATCGCCAAGCCGGTGACCAAGATGGCGGTCACCGTGCAGGAACCGGCGCTGGTGCCGCGTGTGCTGCAGCAGGCGTTCCACCTGATGCGCTCCGGCCGGCCGGGCCCGGTGCTGATCGACCTGCCTTTCGACGTGCAGATGGCGGAGATCGAGTTCGATCCGGACACCTACTCTTCACTGCCCGCCTATAAGCCGGCGGCCACCCAGGCGCAGATCGACAAAGCGCTGGATCTGCTGTGCGCGGCGAAAAAACCGCTGATCATCGCCGGCGGCGGCATTCACAACGCCGACGCGGCGGATCTGCTGCAGCAGCTGGCGGAGATCTGCAACGTGCCGGTGATCCCAACCTTGATGGGCTGGGGCGCCATTCCGGACGATCACCCGCTGATGGCGGGCATGGCGGGCCTGCAAACCTCGCACCGCTACGGCAACGCCAACCTGCTGGATTCGGATCTGGTGTTCGGCATCGGCAACCGCTGGGCCAACCGCCACACCGGCTCGGTGGACAAGTACACCGCCGGGCGCAAGGTGGTGCACATCGATATTGAGCCGACGCAGATTGGCCGGGTGATCTGCCCGGATCTGGGCATCGTCTCCGACGCGCGCATCGCGCTGCAAATGCTGGTGGATACGGCAAAGCGCCGCTTCGAGCGCGGCGAGTTGCCGAATCGCGACGCCTGGTGCGCCGCCTGCCTGCAGCGCAAGCAAACGCTGCTGCGCAAGACCCACTTCGACAACGTGCCGGTCAAGCCGCAGCGGGTGTATGAAGAGATGAACCGCGCCTTCGGCCGTGACGCCTGCTACGTCACCACCATCGGGCTGTCGCAGATCGCCGCCGCGCAAATGCTGCACGTTTTCGAGCCGCGTCACTGGATCAACGCCGGGCAGGCCGGCCCGCTGGGTTGGACGCTGCCTGCGGCGCTGGGCGTATGCGCCGCCGATCCCCAGCGCAAGGTGGTCGCGCTGTCGGGCGACTATGATTTCCAATTCATGATCGAAGAGCTGGCGGTCGGCGCACAGTTCAAGCTGCCCTATATCCACGTGCTGGTGAACAACGCCTATCTGGGGCTGATCCGCCAGGCGCAGCGCGGGTTCGATATGGATTACTGCGTGCAGCTGTCGTTTGAAAACATCAACAATGCGGAGATTGGCGAGTACGGCGTCGATCACGTCAAGGTGGCGGAAGGGCTGGGCTGCAAGGCGCTGCGGGTGTTCAAACCGGAAGAGATCGCGCCGGCGTTCCGTCAGGCCCAGGAGCTGATGCAGCAGCACCGGGTGCCGGTGGTGGTGGAAATCATCCTGGAGCGCGTCACCAATATTTCCATGGGCACCGAGCTGGATAACGTCAACGAGTTCGAACCGGTGGCGGCAACGCCGGAAGACGCGCCGACCTCGGTCAACTTCTTTGATTACCGTTGAGGGTCTTACCATGCCGAAATTTTCAGCCAACCTGTCCATGCTGTTCACCGAAGTCGATTTCATGCAGCGCTTCCGCCGGGCGAAGGAGCAGGGCTTCAGCGCGGTGGAATACATGTTTCCCTATGACTACCCGATCGCCGCGCTGCGTAGCGAACTGGAGGCGCATCGCCTGAGCCAGGTGTTGTTCAACCTGCCGGCCGGCGACTGGGCGGCGGGCGAACGGGGCATCGCCTGCTTGCCGGGGCGCGAAGCGGAGTTCCGCGACGGCGTCGGGTGCGCGATCGAGTATGCGCAAGCGCTGGGCTGCGATCGCATCAACTGCCTGATCGGCAATCCGGATCCCGCCGTCGGCCGCCACGCCACCGACGAACGGGTGAAGGAGAACCTGAGCTACGCCGCCGACACTCTGGCGCGGCAGAATATCCGTCTGCTGATCGAACCGATCAACCGCTACGACATGCCGCAGTTCTACCTGCAAACCTCCCGGCAGGCGATCGAACTGATCGACGCGATCGGCAGCCCCAACCTGTATCTGCAGTACGACCTTTACCACATGCAGCGCATGGAGGGAGAGCTGACGCAGACCCTCGAGCGCCTGCTGGCGAAGATCGACCACATTCAGGTCGCCGACAATCCGGGGCGGCACGAGCCGGGCACCGGTGAAATCAACTGCGAGTTTATCTTCGCGCAGCTGGATCGCATGGGTTATCGCGGCTGGATCGGCTGTGAATACAAACCGCTCACCACCACGGAAAGCGGCCTGTCATGGATTAAAAAATACCTGTCTTGAGGAGATGAAAATGAAAGTGGGATTTATCGGTCTGGGCATCATGGGCGCGCCGATGGCGGAAAAGCTGCTGGCGGGTGGGCACACGCTTTACGCCCACACCCGGCATGAGGTGCCGGCGGCGCTGTTACAGCAAGGGGCCATCGCCTGCCGCGATCCGCAGCAGGTGGCGGATGAGGCGGAGGTGATCTTTATCATGGTGCCGGATACGCCGCAGGTGGAGGAGGTGCTGTTCGGTGAACGCGGCTGCGCCGCCGGCAAGCTGAACGGCAAAGTGGTGGTGGACATGAGCTCCATTTCACCGCTGGAGACCAAGCGGTTCGCGCAGCGCATCAACCAGCTGGGCGCCCAGTACCTGGACGCGCCGGTTTCCGGCGGCGAAGTGGGCGCCAAACAGGGCACGCTGACCATCATGGTGGGCGGTGAGGAAGCGACCTTCGAACGGGTGCAGCCGCTGCTGGCGCTGATGGGCAAGAACATCACGCTGATCGGCGGCAACGGCGACGGGCAAACCTGCAAGGTCGCCAACCAGATCATCGTGGCGTTGACCATCGAAGCGGTCTCCGAGGCGCTGGTCTTCGCCTCGCGCGCCGGCGCCGATCCGGCCCGGGTGCGCGAAGCCCTGATGGGCGGTTTCGCCTCGTCGCGCATTCTGGAGGTGCACGGTGAGCGGATGATCAAGCGGGCGTTCGCGCCGGGATTCCGTATCTCGCTGCACCAGAAGGATCTCAACCTGGCGCTGCAGGGCGCGAAGGCGCTGGCGCTCAGCCTGCCGAATACCGCCACCTGCCAGGAGCTGTTCAACGTCTGCGCCGCCAATGGCGACGGCGAGCTGGATCACTCCGCGCTGGTGCGGGCGCTGGAAATCATGGGCAACCACCGGGTGGCCGGCTAAGAGCACCCCCGGCATTTGATTTGCCGGCTTATCGTTAGAATCAGAGATGTTCGACATTAATAACGCCCTCTTTATGATAAATAAAGAGGGTCCCCGCCAATCCAATAAAAAATGATTCAGCACAATAAAAAGTAAAAAGCAGGATGCCAACCGAGGAGACACTGAATATGGCAACCGATAATGCTGTTATTGATAAAGATATTCTTACCGCCCCTGACAAAAACCGTTTATATCGAAAAATCGCCTGGCGCATTATGCCCATTTTATTAGTGAGCTATATCGTCGGTTATCTCGATCGGGTTGGGATCTCATTTTCGAAATTTCAAATGATGCCCGATATTCTGAACGGCAATGTCTCGATGGCCGAAGCCGTTTACGGGCTGGGCGCCGGGGTGTTTTTCATCGGCTATATCATCGCCGGGGTACCCAGTAACATTCTGCTGAGCCGCTACGGCGCCAGAAAGATCATCGCGCTGCTGATGGTGGTGTGGGGGGCGATTTCGATGCTGAGCATCTTTATCACCAATCCCTGGCAATTCTACCTGGCGCGTTTCCTGCTGGGGCTGGCGGAGGCCGGCTTCTACCCCGGTGTGATCCTCTATCTGACGCTGTGGTTTCCGTCCAGCCAGCGCGCCAAGATGACCGCGCTGTTCGTGTGCGGCATCCCGGTCAGCAACATCATCGGCGGCCCGCTGTGCGGCTGGATCATCGAGCACATGAACGGCCTGATGAACCTCTCCGGCTGGCAGTGGCTGTTCTTTATCAGCGGCCCGCGCGCGCTGCTGATCGCCGTTGTCATCTTCTGTTTCCTGGATAATACCTATCAGAGCGCCAAGTGGCTCAGCCCGCAGGAGAAGGCGCTGATCAAAGAGGATATGGCGCAGAGCGCGCCGCGCCAGGGCGCCGCCGGCGGGCAGGAATGGACGATGAAAAGCATGCTGAGATCGTCCGCGTTCACCAAAATGTGGCTGATTTGCTTCTGCACCGTGATGGGCCAGGGCGGGCTGGCGTTTTGGGTTCCGACCATCATTCGCGACACCGGCGTGACCTCGGTGATGGATATCGGGTTGCTGACCATGCTGCCGTACATGCTGGCGGTGGTGGCGATGCTGGTGGCCGCGCGCAGTTCGGACAAGCATCGCGAGCGGCGCTGGCACATCATCGTGCCGTTCTGCATCGCCGCGGTGTCGCTGATCTTTATCGGCCTGTTCCCGGACAACAAGCACGTGGTGATGGCGGCGCTGTGCGTGGCGGTGGCGTCGAGCCTGGTGCCGTCGCCGCTGTTCTGGAGCCTGCCGAACGCCATCTTTACCGGCACCTGCGCCGCGGCGGGCATTGCGCTCATCAATTCCATTGCCAATATCGGCGGTTTTATTTCGCCTTATATCATCGGCTATTTCAAACAGCTGACCCACAGCAATTTGGCGGCGATGTGCGTCTTGTCGACAATGATGATACTGGGGGCGATATTAACCTACAGCGTGCCGGCGAAATGGGTCAATAAATAACAGCTTCCTTCATCTTCATTAAATAGTCGGCAACAGTTTTATTTTATTTCGCCATGCATTTCTCATCTGATTATTTCAGCGGGGGAAGGCATGGCCATTTTTATTTCGTCTCGAATAAAGGAGGCAGCATGAAAATTGTTATTGCACCGGATTCATTTAAAGAAAGCGTCAGCGCGGAGCGGGCGGCGCGGGCGATCGCGCGCGGCTTTCACGAGGTTTATCCCGATGCCGAGTGCGTCTGCCTGCCGATAGCCGACGGCGGCGAAGGCACGGTGGACGCGCTGGTGGCTGCCACCGGCGGGCGCAAGGTGAGCGTGACCGCCACGGGGCCGCTGGGGGAACGGGTGGCGGCGTTTTACGGCGTCAGCGGCGACGGCAAGACGGCGGTGATCGAAATGGCGGCGGCCAGCGGGTTGATGCTGACGCCGGCGGAGCGCCGTAACCCGCTGCTGGCGACCAGCTACGGCACCGGCGAACTGATCCTGCATGCGCTGGATCAGGGCATTCGCCACCTGATCCTCGGCATCGGCGGCAGCGCCACGGTGGATGGCGGCGTCGGCATGGTGCAGGCGCTGGGCGGGCGCTTCTACCGCCCGGACGGCAAGGCGCTGCCGTGGGGCGGCGGCGAGCTGGCGACGCTGAGCGGAATCGATCTCAGTACGCTGGATGCGCGCCTGCGGCAGTGCCGGATTGAGGTCGCCTGCGACGTAGACAATCCGCTGGTGGGGCCGCGCGGCGCGGCGGCGGTGTTCGGGCCGCAGAAGGGCGCGACGGCAGCGATGGTGGCGCAGTTGGAGCAGGGCCTGACGCAGTATGCCGAGGTGATCCGCCAGAGTACCGGCCGCGACGTGCGACAGGTCGCCGGCGGCGGAGCGGCGGGCGGCATGGGGATCGCCTGCCAGGTGTTTCTCGGTGCAACGCTGAAGCCGGGCATCGAGATCGTGATGGCGGCGCTGGGCCTGGAGCAGGCGCTGGCGGAGGCCGATCTGCTGATCACCGGCGAAGGGCGCATCGACAGCCAAACGCTGGGCGGCAAGGCGCTGTCCGGCGTCGCTCGTCTGGCGCGGGCGCGCGGCCTGCCGGTCATCGCGCTGGCCGGCGTGGTGGAGGACGGCGCGGAAGCGCTGCACGCGCAGGGGATCGACGCGATGTTCAGCATTCTGCCGCGCCTGAGCACGCTGGCGGTCGCGCTGTCGCAAGGGGAACTCAACCTGCAGCGCAGCGCCGCCAACGTCGCCCGCGCGATGCGTATCGGTAGGCGATTGGGATAAATAAAAAAGAAGGCCACGCTGCGCGAGCAGGTGGCCTTGGTTTTGGCGGCGAAGCGCTTAAGGCTCGACGTCGCGGTTGCAGTCCTTGGAGTAGATGTAGCTGAAGGTTTCCTGGCCCACCGCATAGCCCGCCTGTTGCACATAGGCGCCCATGAAGATGTAGTCGCCTTGTTTCACCGGCATCCATTCATTGTCCAGGTTGTACACGCCGGCACCGCTGAGAATGTAGGCGCCATGCTCCTGCACGTGAGTCTCGATGTAGCCGTGGCTGGCGCCGGGGGCGAAGGAGAGGATGTGCATATTCATGTCGAAGCCCAGATCTTTCGGCAGCAGATCCTGCAGGATCACCTCGCTCATGCCCTCGTAGTGGATCTTCTCCAGGTTGGCGACGTTGTTGCTGACCACGTGCGCCTCGTAACCCTTGATGCGCTGATAGCGGCGCTTGTAGAGGAACAGGCGGCTGGATTGGCCGCAGTTGGCGTTTTCCAGCCGCAGGGTGACGCCCGCCGGGCAGTAAAGGTAGCCGCCGGCGGTCACCGGGTAGTCGGTGGCGTCGGCGGAGGCGGTGATGGCGCCGTCGATGACGTACACGAAGGTTTCTAGCTCTTCGCCGCCAAAGCCTTTGGTGTTGCGGCCGCAGTCGTGCAGCGTCACCAGATAATCGACGAAGGTGGCACCCAGTTTCGGCGTCGACAAGATGGTGACGTCGCAGTTTTCAAAACCGGGAATGACGTTGCGCACCAGGCCGTTCGGCGGGATCAGCGCATAGTTGCCGCGTTTGATGATGGCGCGCGTTGACAGAATGTCGGTTGGATAACCGGTTTGATTGTTGAAGTAACCCACGTTGATTCTCCTGATCGTTGAAAGGGCGCCGCAGCGGCGCCCGGTAAAAAAGCGCCGTCAGGCCTCGGTGGCCGTTCGGGCTGCCGTAGTGCGTTTCATCAAGACGTTGACGGTGAAGAAAATGGCGGTGCCCACCAGCAGGATGGCGGCGGAGATGTAAAAGCCCATCACCTTGGAGCCGGTGCTGTCGGAGATCACGCCGGTGAGGAAGGGGGCGATCACCGACGAGGACATACCGAAGAAGTTGAACACGCCGAAGCTGGTGCCATAGCCTTTCTTCGGCGCGTTGTCGGCGACGAAGGAGATCATGATCGGATCGACCGCCAGCTTACCCAGCAACCCGTACAGGATCAGGCTGATCAGCAGCATGGTGGAGTCCGGCGAAATGACGGTGCAAACCAGCATCACCGCCGCGCACAGCTCGAGGAAAATGATCAGCTGCACCTTCTTGTTGCGGAAACGGTCGGACATGCGGCTGAATAACAGCGCGCCCGGCACTGAGGCGAACGCCACCAGGGCGGAGGAGAAGCCGATGGCCACCCCTTCAAAGCCGCGCTCTTGCTGCAGGAACGAGGGCAGCCAGGTGACTATCATGTAGTAGCCGTAGCAGGTGGCGAAGTACATCGCGTAGGCGGAGATCATGCGCAGGCTGAACAGGCCGCTGGCCTGGCCGTCCTCTTCGGGCTCGGCAGCCGTCGGCGCAACGGTCTGGCTGACGGCCGCCGGTGCTTGAGGCTGCGAGCCTTTGATGACCACGGCGAACACCAGCGTCATCACCACCAGCAGGCCGGTGATGATGAACAGCATGATCTGCCAGTTCATGTTGAAGCTTTTCACCAGCAGGCTGGAGGCGATCAGGCCGATGGCCATGCCGAGCGCCGAGCCGCTGTTGATCACCGCGGTCGCCAGGCCACGGCGTTCCAGCGGGATATTCTCCGACGACAGGGAGTAGGCCGAGCCGTAATAAGAGCCGCAGCCCATGCCCGCCAGCAGGCTGCCGGCATAGACCATGGTCAGGCTGGTGGCATTGCCGATCAGCAGCGTGGCGATGATGAACAGGCAGAAGCCCGGGATCAGCACCACCTTCTTGCCGAATTTGTCCACCAGGATGCCCGCCGGGATCTGCATCCCGGTGTAGGCGAAGAAGTAGAAGCTGGCGATCAGCCCCATTTCCGCATTGGAGTGCGCGCCGATGGTTTGTTGGATCTCGGGGAAGATCGGCGTCAGGACGGTGCGATAGATCCAGATCACCGCCCAGCCCAGACAGAGCACGACGACGATCTTTTTCCAGTAGCGCGGGTCGATGTCGTTGCTCATGCCTCGGCCCCCTGTTCGGTGTAGGCCAGCTGATACAGCGTCTGCGCCAGGATTTTCACCCCTTCGTTCAGATCGGCGACGGCGGTTTTTTCCGCCGGGTTATGGCTGATGCCGGCGATGCTCGGCACGAACATCATCACCGTCGGCACGCGCGGGGCGAAGATTTGTGAGTCGTGTCCGGCGCCGCTGTGCATCATGCGGTAATTTAGCCGCTGCGTTTCGCACAGGCGGCTGACGCAGGCCACCAGCTGTTCGTTCATCGGGATCGGCGCTTCGTCCATCCACAGATCGATCTCGGCCTCGATGCCCATCTCGGCGCAGATGCGCTGGATATCCTGCTCGATCTCCTGCGTAAAGCGCAGCAGCGCGGCCTGATCGGTGTGGCGGCAGTCGAGGGTGAAGTGGGTGAAGCCCGGCACCACGTTGACGGTGTTCGGCTTCGGCTCCACCTTGCCGAAGGTCAGCACCAGCGGATCGCCCTCGGCGCGCGCCTTGACGATCGATTCGCAGCAGATGCGGCTGAAGGCGTGCACGGTATCCCGGCGATAGCTCATCGGGGTGGTGCCGGCGTGGTTGGCTTCCCCCTGCAGCCGCACGTCATAACGCCGTTGGCCGACGATGCTGGTCACCACGCCGATGGTTTTGCCTTCGGTTTCCAGCACCTTGCCCTGTTCGATATGGATCTCGACGAAGGCCGCGATGTCGCTGCGCAGCGGCTGATGCGGCGGGGGGAAATCGAAACCGGCGTCGCGCATGGCGTTGACGAAGCCGACGCCCTTGGCGTCCGTAATGTGCTGCACGTCTTCCCGCCGGGCCAGGCCGACGATGTTCTTGCTGCCCCAGAACACATAAGGGAAGCGGCTGCCTTCTTCTTCCGCCAGCGCGATGACTTCCAGGCTGCGCAGCGGCGGGCCGTAGGTGTCTTTGAGGTGTTTGATCGCCATGAAGGCGGCTTCGATACCGAACTGGCCGTCGAGGTTGCCGCCGTTGACCACCGTGTCGATGTGCGAACCGGAGAGAATCACCTGGTCGGGGTATTTGCTGCCCTCCAGTCGGCCGAACAGGTTGCCGACCGCATCAAAATGGGTGTTCAGCCCGGCGGCCTCGAAGGCGTTTTTCAACGCGTGCTGCGCTTCGATCCATTCCGGGGTATAAAGCAGACGCGTCATGCCGCCGCTGGGATCGGCGCCGATTTTCGATAACCAGCCGGAAATATCACGGATTTCTTGTTGGAAGTCTTTCATGTTTACCTGCCCGCATGTTGTGTCTCAGCGGCGATGCGGCCAGGGCTGATGCTATTCGCCGCCGGCCGACCTATTGCGCTGAGCGCGCTGATGAAGGTTTTCTTTTTTCTCCCCGGCTCTGACATATCAACCGCGAGCCGCGGCGTAAAAAGCCCACGATAATAAGAGTGTGTTAACTGGCGAAGGGATCTTTATGGTCGTAAGAACGCTGGTAAATAGCATTTGAAATTAAGTATTGATAAATATCGTCGACGATTTCGATGCCGTTTTTCTCGCTTTCCATTTCACGCGCATGGCTATTCTGCCCCGGGTAAAGCACTTTGCTGACGCCCGGCGCCGGCTTAACGGCATTCAATTCTTTCATGACCTGGCTGATATTTTTACGGAATGCGGATTCGTTGGTGAAATAACCCGGGTTCAGAACGATATGCAATTGGCCCAATTCCCGGCCGGCGCTGAGATCGTGATACATCGAGCTGACGTGTTTGCCGAACGGCAGGCCGAGCAAAATGCCCGACAGCACGTCGACCATCATCATCAGGCCGTAGCCTTTCGGCCCGGCGATCGGCAGCAGCCCGCTGACGGCGAACGGATCGGTGGTGTGCTTGCCCTCGGCGTCCACCGCCCAGGTATCGGGGATGGCGGCGTTGCGCGAGCGGGCGTCCAGCACTTTGCCCCAGGCCTGTACGGTGGTGGCCATATCGAAGGTGATCAGCTCATCGCCTTCGCCCGGTGCGGAGAAGGCGATGGGGTTGGTGCCGTAGTAGACCTCGGCGCCGCCGTACGGCACCACCATTGGATCGGACTGGCACAGCGAAATGCCGACCATGCCGGCGCGCGCCGCCTGCTGCACGAAGTACGACAGCGCCCCGCTGTGGCCGATGCGGCGCACGCCCACCACCGCCACGCCGTTCTCTTTCGCCATCTCGATGGCGCGATCCATGCTCAGCTTGGCCGCCACGTGTCCGGCACCATTGTCGCCGTCGAAAATGGCGCTGCAGGGGCCGGTTTTTTCAAAGGTGAAATGCGGGTGATTGTTGGTGCCGCCTTTGCTGATGCGTTCGGAATAGTATTCGACCCTGACCGCGCCGTGAGAATGAATGCCGCGCGCATCGGCATGAACCAGCACGTCGGCGACGATGCCGGCGTGTTCCTGGCTCAGGCCGGCGGCGTGAATTTTTTGCTGGATAAGCTGATGTAATTGTTGTTTAGAGACCTTCATATACAGTCCTTTTATCACTACGGTTTATTTAATTCGCCTCTGCGTTGTAATGTATAAATACCGGGGGGGAATAATGTGATCCAGATGCGTTTTATCCGATTGGATTAAAAATTCGTTGAATTAAATCGCCATTGTTAGAAGTTTTTTACAAATGCTTTTTTTCGTCTGGATTAACTAATATTCAGGCGATTAAGTTATTTTTTTTAACAATAGATAAAGTGTGACCGTACTCACCTCTGGGCGTGGTTTTAATTTGTAGCTTGATCATTAACCTTTTCGCTGGATTCAATGCATCGCCGCGCCGCCGGTGCGGGAAATATTGCCGATATTATTAAATGCTGTCTTAAGGATATCACCATGATCCATGCTTTTATTAAAAAGGGGAGCTTTCAGGATTCCGTCAGCCTGATGTTGATCTCCCGCAAACTCAGTGAATCTCCCAAGGTCGAGGAAATATCCGTCATGATGGGGACACCGGCCAATAAATCCTTATTGGAGGTGACCGGTTTCTGGCACCCGCAGTTTAGCGAAGCGACGCCGAACGATATTTGCGTGGCGATCAAAGCGGAGTCCGCCGACGAGACGATCGCCGAGGAGATCGGCGCGGCGCTGGAGGCGGCGCTCAAGGCGATTGCGCAGGGGAGCCAGGGCGGTAAAAAACTGCTGCGGGCGCGCAGCTGGAGCACCGCCAGGCAGAAGCTGCCCGCCGCCAATCTGGCGCTGATCTCGATCGCCGGCGAATACGCGGCGGAGCTGGCGGATAGCGCGCTGGAAGACGGCTGCAACGTGATGATGTTCTCCGACAACGTCAGCGTGGCGCAAGAAGTGGCACTGAAAACCAAGGCGCGCGAGCGCGGGCTGATCGTGATGGGGCCGGACTGCGGCACCGCCTGCATCGCCGGCGCGCCGCTGGCGTTCGCCAACGTGGCGCCCGCTGGCTCTATCGGCGTAGTGGGCGCCTCCGGCACCGGCATTCAGGAGCTTATTTCGCAAATTACCCTGGCAGGCCAGGGCATCTCGCACGCCATTGGCCTCGGCGGACGGGATTTGACGGCGGAGATCGGCGGCATCAGCGCCATCAGCGCGCTGCGCATGCTGGCGGCGGATCCGCAGAGTCTTGTGCTGGCGTTCGTGTCCAAACCGCCGGCGCCCGAGGTGCGCCAACGGGTGATCAACGAGATGAAAGCGCTCGGCAAGCCGGTGGTGGCGCTGTTCCTCGGCGCGCAGTCCGCCGTGCGCCAGGAGGGCAACATCACGTTCGCCGCCACGCTGGATGAAGCGGCGCGGCTGGCGGCGATGCTGGGCTGCGTGCAGCAACAGGCGGCGCAGCAGCCTGCGGTGCCCGGCGGCAAAATCGCCGGGCTGTACGCCGGCGGCACGCTGGCGGCCGAATGCGCGATGCTGCTGGCGGAAAAACTGTCCCTGCCGGTGGATAGCGAACACCCGCGCGGCGCCATGCTGGTGGCCGACGGCCATCGCATCATCGACATGGGCGATGACTTTTATACCCAGGGGCGCCCGCACCCGATGATTGACCCGACCGCCCGCAATCAAGAAATCGCCCGCCTGGCGCAGCAGCCGCAGACCGGCGTGTTGCTGCTGGACGTGGTGATCGGCTTCGGCGCTCAGGACGATCCGGCGGCGTCGCTGGCGGCCGAGGTGGTCAACGTGCGCGCGGCGCGCGGCGCGGCCCACCCGCTGGCGGCGATCGCCACCGTCACCGGCACCGAACAGGATCCGCAGCAGCGCTCGCGGCAAATCGCCACCCTGCAGGAAGCCGGCATTGCGGTGATGCCGTCGCTGCCGGCAGCGGTCGCGCTGGCGCATCAGCTGATTACCCCCATCTTACCCGCACCTGAACGCGAACGGCCGGTCTTGCTGGACGGCGTCGCGGTGATCAACGCCGGGCTGCGCAGCTTCGCCGATGACCTGCAAACCAGCGACATTCCGGTGGTGCATTACCAGTGGGCGCCGGTGGCCGGTGGCGATCAACGATTAGCCAACATCTTGAAAAAATTAAAGTAAGGAACCGCTATGTACGCAACGATTGAGCAAGCAAACGCCGCCGTTATCGCCCGTATCCGCGAGGCGCGCCCGCACTGGCAGGATGTGGATCTGGCGCACCGCTTGATCCCGCAGCTGGCCGAAGGGCGCAAGCTGCTGCACGCCGGCCCGCCGGTCACCTGGCAAGAGATGAGCGGCCCGGTGCGCGGCGCCTGCATCGGTGCCTGCCTGTTCGAAGGCTGGGCGCAGGATGAGCAGCAGGCGCTGGCGCTGCTGGCGCAGGGGGAGATCGAGTTCATCCCGTGCCACAGCGTGAGCGCGGTGGGGCCGATGGGCGGCATCACCTCGGCCCACATGCCGATGGTGGTGGTCAGGAACACCGTTCACGGCAATTACGCCTACTGCAACATGAACGAAGGCATCGGCAAAGTGATGCGCTTCGGCGCCTACGGCGAGGACGTGCAGCTGCGCCTGCGCTGGATGCGCGACTCGCTGGCCCCGGTGCTGAAAGCGGCGCTGGCGACGCTGGAGGAGGGGATCGATCTGACCGCGCTGATGGCGCAGGCGATCAGCATGGGGGACGAATTCCACCAGCGCAATATCGCGGCCTCGGCGCTGCTGATGCGCAGGTTGGCGCCGGAGATCAGCCTGTTGCCGCGCGATAAAGCGGAGCTGGCGCAGGTGATGCAGTTCCTCAGCATCACCGATCAGTTCTTCCTCAATCTGGCGATGGCCTACTGCAAGGCGGCGATGGACGCCGGGGCGGAGATTGAGCAGGGCACCATCGTCACGGTAATGACCCGCAACGGCAAGAATTTCGGCATCAAGATCAGCGGGATGGGCGATCGTTGGTTCACCGCGCCGGTGAACACGCCGGAAGGGCTGTTCTTCTCCGGCTTCAGCCAGGCGGACGCCAACCCGGACATCGGCGACAGCGCGATCACCGAAACCTTCGGCATTGGCGGCGCGGCGATGGTGGCGGCACCGGGCGTGACGCGCTTCGTCGGGGCTTCCGGCGGCATGAGCGCCGCCACCGACATCTCCGAGGAAATGGCGGAAATCTACCTCGAGCGCAACATGATGCTGCAGATCCCGACCTGGGACTTCCAGGGCGCCTGCCTGGGGCTGGATGCCCGGCGGGTGGTGGAAACCGGCATCACGCCGCTGATCAACACCGGCATCGCCCACCGCGAAGCCGGGGTCGGGCAAATTGGCGCCGGCACGGTGCGCGCGCCGCTCGGCTGCTTCGAGAAAGCGATTGAAGCGCTGGCCGATAAGCTCGGCATCACGGCGTAAGCGAACGGAGGCGCATATGGACATTATCGCGTTGGCCGGCAGCCGCCATGCGACGCAGGATTACGGCGCGCTGCGCTGCGTCGGCAGCTTCAACAACGCGATCAATTTCCTGACGGAAAGCGCACGGCTGCTGACGCTGCACCGCGCCGGCAGCGGCCTGAGCCCGATGGGGTGGCAGCTCGGCGCGCGGGATTTCGATCGCGTGCGGCGTGCGGTGCCGTCCGTACGACGCTGCGCTTTCTCCGCCGCAGGCATCACGTTGGATGCGCTCCTGGTGCGGCCCGCCGCCGCGGCGCGGGATCTGGCGCTGGCGCCGCGTGCGGCCATTGCCGATCGGCCGCTGACGGCGGTATTGCAGCGCTGCACGGCGCAGTGCGGGTTGCACGGCGAGCTGGGCCGATTGGTGAGGCAGCCGTTAACGCCGGAGCCGGCCGCGCTGGTGCGGGATTTTTCCCGTTGGCTGCGGGGCGACACGGTCGACTGGCACCAGGCGCTGGGCAAGGGGCCGGGGCTGACGCCGAGCAACGACGACACCTTGCTCGGCCTGCTGCTGAGCGCCCACCTCGACAGCCGCATCCCGGTTACCGGGCTGGCGCCGTTTTTCGCCCAGACGCCACCGCTGGACGCGCTGACCACGCTGGTGAGCGCGCACTACCTGCGTTACGCCGAGCAGGGCGTGTTCGCCACGCCGCTGCATGCGTTGGCGCAGGGGCTGCGGGCGCCTGAAGAGGTATCGGCGGCGGTGGCGGCGGTGCTGAGCCTGGGGCACTTCTCGGGAGCGGACACGCTGCTGGGCGTGTGGCTGGGGGTGATGACGATTAACGCACTGTGCGGCGCACGGTGTGAACACGAGGGCCGGATCGCGGATCCGGTCGGGACGGTATGATTTCAACTACGGGTGCAAACCATGAAAACCTTGGTCATTGCGTTGGGCGGCAACGCCCTGTTGCAGCGCGGAGCCGTGCTCTCTGCGGAAAATCAGTATAAGAGCATCGCCCTTATCGCCGACGCCATCGGCAAGCTGGCGCAGAAATACCGCATTGCCATCGTACACGGCAACGGGCCGCAGGTGGGACTGCTGGCGTTGCAGAACCTGGCGTACCGCGATGTGCCGCCCTATCCGCTGGATATTCTGGTGGCCGAAAGCCAGGGTATGATCGGCTATATGCTGGCGCAGCAGCTGAGCGCCAGCCATCCGCAGCAGCCGGTGTCCACGCTGCTGACGCGGGTGCTGGTGGATGCGCAGGATGCGGATTATCAGGCGCCGAGCAAGTTTATCGGGCCGGTGTATGCGCCGGAACAGCGGCAGGCGCTGGAGGCCAAATACGGCTGGACGCTGAAGGCGGACGGCAACTACATCCGCCGGGTGGTGCCTTCGCCGGCACCGCAAAAGATCCTCGACATCGAGGCGATCACGCTGCTGCTGTCGCAGCGGCACATCGTGATCTGCAACGGCGGCGGCGGTATCCCGATGATCACCGGCGAGCATGGGCTGACGGGCAGCGAAGCGGTGATCGACAAAGATCTGGCGGCGGCGCTGTTGGCGGAGCAGGTGGGGGCCGATCATCTGGTGATCCTCACCGATGCCGACGCGGTTTACCAGGAGTGGGGCACGCCGCGCCAGCGCGCCATTCGGCGCGCCACCACGCAGGAACTGGCGCCGATGGCGGTGGCGGACGGCGCCATGGGGCCGAAGATCATGGCGGTCAGCCGCTTCGTCGACCGCACCGGGCGGACGGCCCATATCGGTGGCCTGCAGGATATCGACGCGGTGCTGGCGGGCCAGGCCGGCACCTCTATTTTGCCTTAGCCGCCGTCGGTTTATCCGCGCCCGCGCCGGCGCGGATAAGTATGCCTAAATGGCATGATTTCAATAATTTTTATTCATTTCATGATGTTGCTCGCCTTGGCTAGAGTAAAAACACCCCGGTATTTACCGTCAAAAATTTGTCATTTTTATTTGCGACTATGCTTTTTGAAATGACATTTCGGCCAAGGATTGTTATGGATTCGCTCAGTGTTGATGAACTCGCCCAGAAGAAGGATCGCTGGTATCGCATTGTGGAGGAGATGTTGGCGGAAGCCGGCGTCGCCATCAACGGCCCGCGCGCCTGGGATATCCGGGTGCACAACCCGGCGCTGTTCAAACGCATTTTGCAGGAAGGCTCGCTCGGTTTCGGCGAAAGCTATATGGACGGCTGGTGGGAGTGCGAACGGCTGGACATGCTGTTCACCCGCATTCTGCAGGCCGGCGTCGATGAGCGGCTGCCGAAAAGCCTGAGCGACATCGCGCGCGTTGCCTATGCCCGGCTGTTCAACCGCCAATCGCGCAAGCGCGCCTGGCAGGTGGGCAAAGAGCACTACGACATCGGCAACGACCTGTTCCGGGCGATGCTCGATCCTTACATGCAATACTCCTGCGGCTACTGGAAAGAGGCGCAGACGCTCGAGCAAGCGCAGCAGGCCAAGCTGCGGATGATCTGCGAAAAACTGCA
>NZ_KV792493.1:873-21540 GCF_001808215.1 Serratia sp. HMSC15F11 | reverse complement strand
AGCTGCGGATGATCTGCGAAAAACTGCAGCTGAAGCCGGGCATGACGCTGCTGGATATCGGCTGCGGCTGGGGCGGGTTGGCGCAGTTTGCGGCGCAAAACTACGGCGTCTCGGTGCACGGCGTGACCATTTCCGCCGAGCAGCAGAAGCTGGCGCAGGCACGCTGCGCGGGGCTGGACGTCGAGATCTTGCTGCAGGACTACCGCGATCTGGATCGCCAGTTCGATCGCATCGTGTCGGTCGGCATGTTCGAGCACGTCGGGCCGAAAAACTACGAGACCTATTTCAGCGTCGCGGCGCGCAACCTGAAGCCCGACGGCTTGTTCCTGCTGCACACCATCGGTTCCAATCAGACCGATCTCAACGTCGACGCCTGGATAGACAAATACATCTTCCCCAACGGCTGCCTGCCTTCGGTGCGGCATATCGCCGAGGCCAGCGAAGGGCGTTTCGTGATGGAGGATTGGCACAACTTTGGCGCCGATTACGATCGCACGCTGATGGCCTGGCTGGAGAACTTCAAACGGGCGTGGCCGCAATTGGCCGGCGGCTATTCCGAGCGCTTCGAACGCATGTTCACTTATTACCTGAACGCCTGCGCCGGCGCGTTCCGTTCGCGCAACATTCAGCTGTGGCAGGTGTTGTTCAGCCCGGCGGGCGTGGAGGGCGGGGTGCGGGTCTATCGCTGATATCCCCGTCATATTTCAAGCTGCATCTGTGTTGGCTGCGTTTGCGCGCCCCGGTCGCTTACTTGAGTAAGTTCCCGGGGACTTACAAACTTGCCGCCTTGATGCAACTCGAACTATTTAGGGGATACCCTTCAATATTTACTTTGGGACAACACATATACCCAATGGATTTGCAGTTGCGTCTAGGCGGCAAACGTGAGAAACCCCAGGCGCTTAGATAACTAAGTGACTGGGGTTCAAACGTGCAGCCAACAACGATGCGGCTGGAAAGACGAAGGGTATATCAGTACAGCAGGGAGTACAGCTGGCGGCGATATTTAGCGGCCAGCGCGTCGCCGGTGCCGAGCGCGGCCAGAATGTCCATCAGGGTCTTGCGCGCGTTGCCGTTGGCGGCGGCCAGATCTTTCTTCAGATGCCCCATCAGCAGTTCCAGCGCTTCTTCGTTACGCCCGACCTGATGCAGCTGCAGCGCCAGCTGCACTGCCAGCTCGACGTTGTCCGGCTGCTGCTGTACCTGCTGTTGCAGCTGTTGGATTTCCGGCGTGTCCGCCGCCTGCTTCAACAGTTCAATCTGCGCCACCAGCCCCTGATAGCGGGTATCGCGATCCTGCAGCGGGATGGTTGCCAGCACCGCTTCGGCGTCTTCGCTGCGGCTGAGCGCGATCTGGGTTTCGGCCAGGGTCAGGCCGATGTCGCTGCGCTGTTGGCTACTCTGCCAGGCGTCTTTCAGCAGCGGCAGCGCTTCGGCGGCGTTGCCGGCGGCCAGCAGTTCCTGCGCCTGTGCCAGTTTCAGGTCTTCTTCCTTCGGCAGGAAACGCTGCAGCAAGTCGCGGATCGCTTCTTCGGGCTGCGGGCCCTGGAAGCCGTCGACCGGCTGGCCGTCTTTGAACAGGTAGACCGTCGGAATCGAACGCAGCCCGAACTGGGAGGCGATCATTTGTTCGGCGTCGCAGTCCACCTTGGCCAGAATGAACTGACCGGCGTATTCCGCTGCCAGCTTGTCCAGCACCGGCGTGAGCTGCAGGCAGTGTTGGCTGCGCTCTGACCAGAAGTAGAACAGCACCGGAATGGACATCGATTGTTCCAGCGTCTGGTGCAGGTTAGTTTCGTTAATATCAACAACAGCTTGAGCTAGCATCTTTTTTCTCTCTGATCGTGCGGAGCCATGGGGTGTAGATGGGGGCGCGCCGCCATTCTTCAACCCCGGCGGGCGAATTAAGCGTTGCCGCGCAGCAGCCAATCCAGACAGCGGCCCGGCAGAATGCGGCGCAGCACGCTCATGGCGTGCGCCAGCAGGGTCACCGGGTAGCGCAGTTTGGCGCGCGGGCTTTCCAGCGCGTGGCGCAGTTTGGGCAGAATGGCCTCCGGCGGCAGCGTCAGGCGCTTGGCGATGCCGGGGTTGTGCACCGGCTTGTCGCTCTGCGCCTGGTTGACGTTCTGACTAAAGTGGGTGGAAATCGGCCCCGGTTCGATCAGGCTGACCTGAATGCCGCTGCCGTGCAGCTCCATGCGCAGCGCGTCCGACCAGGCCTCCAGCGCGAACTTGCTGGCGGCGTAGGCGCCGCGCCCGGCGCTGGAGACCAGCCCCATCACCGAACTGGTCTGGATAATGCGCCCTTCGCCGTGCGGCAACATCGCGGGCAACAGCAGCTGGGTCAGCTGGTGGGTGCCGAACAGGTTGGTGGCGAACTGCCGTTCCAGCTGGCTGCGCGAAATGCGGCTGAGCGGGCCGTAAACGCCGAAGCCGCCGTTGTTGAACAGGCCGTACAGGCGGCCGCCGGTCAGCGCGATCACCTCGGCGGCGGCGCGCTCGACGCTGGCGCTGTTGTCCAGATCCAGCTCGATGCCTTCCAGCCCGAGCTGGCGCATGTTTTCCACGTCCTGCGGCTTGCGACAGGCGGCCAGCACCCGGTAGCCGCGGTTGCGCAGATCCTGCGCCGCAATCAGTCCAATCCCGCTGGAGCAGCCGGTTATCAATACTGCTTTTTGCATAACTTTACCTAGTGTACGACCCTAATTTAGTGAGACTCATGTTTTACTAGCGGTTCCAGGCGCTCCGCCATCCAGGAGGCGATAAACGGCTGGGCGTCCCCATTGGGGTGCAATCCGTCATCCTGCATCCATTCCGGCTTCACCACCACCTGTTCCATATAGAACGGCAGCAGCGGAATGTTGAACTGCTTGGCCAGCGCCGGGTAGACGGCGCTGAACGCCTCGGTATAGCGGCGGCCGTAGTTCGGCGGGATGCGGATCTGCATCAGCAGCGGCTGTGCGCCGGCCTGCTGCACCTGTGTGATGATCTGGCCGAGATCGCGCTGTACGTCCTGCGCCGGGAAGCCGCGCAGGCCGTCGTTGGCGCCCAGCTCGATCAGCACCCAGCGCGGCTGATGCTGTTTCAGCAGCGCGGGCAGACGCGCCAGCCCCTGTGCGGCGGTGTCGCCGCTGATGCTGGCGTTGACCAGCTGCGGCGCGCCCGGGTTTTTCTGCCACTGTTCGGCCAACAGCGTCGGCCAGGCCCGCTCGATCGGCAGGCGGTAACCGGCGCTTAAACTGTCGCCCAAAATCAACAAGGTATCGGCGGCGACAGCGCGTAAACTGAATAATCCCAACAGCAAAAGGAAGGGAAGATGCCAGCGGAAAACGTTCTTGAAGTTCATCATCTTAGTAAACACGTTGGTCAGGGTGAGCATCAGCTCACCATCCTTACCGGAGTCGAGCTGCTTGTCAAACCCGCGCAGACGATCGCCCTGATCGGCGAATCCGGATCGGGGAAATCGACCCTGCTGGGCATTTTGGCCGGGCTGGATGACGGCAGCGAGGGCGAGGTGCGCCTGCTCGGCGAGTCGCTGACCGCGTTGGACGAAGAAGGCCGCGCCGCGCTGCGCGCCAGGAACGTCGGCTTCGTGTTTCAGTCGTTCATGCTGGTGCCGACGCTGAACGCGCTGGAAAACGTGCAGCTGCCGGCGCTGCTGCGCGGCGAGAGCGACAGGCAGAGCCGCGAGCAGGCGGTGCAGCTGCTGGAACAGCTGGGATTGGACAAACGGCTCGATCACCTGCCGGCGCAGCTGTCCGGCGGCGAGCAGCAGCGTGTGGCGCTGGCGCGCGCCTTCAGCGGCCGGCCGCGGGTGCTGTTCGCCGATGAACCGACCGGCAACCTCGATCGCCAGACCGGCGATCGCATCGCCGATCTGCTGTTTTCCCTCAACCGCGATTTTGACACCACCCTGATCCTGGTGACCCATGACGAAACCCTGGCGGCGCGCTGCCAGCGGCGGCTGCGGCTGCGCGAAGGCAAGCTGTGGGAGGAAGCATGATCTGGCGCTGGTTCTGGCGCGAATGGCGCTCGCCGTCGCTGCTGATCGTTTGGCTGGCGCTGACGCTCTCCGTGGCCTGTGTGCTGGCGCTGGGCAGCATCAGCGATCGCATGGACAAAGGGCTCAGCCAGCAAAGCCGCGACTTTATCGCCGGCGATCGGGTGCTGCGCAGTGCGCATCCGGTGCCGGAAGGCTGGCTGCTGGACGCGCAGCAGCAGGGGCTGAAACTGAGCCGTCAGCTGTCGTTCACCACCATGACCTATGCCGGCGATCGGCCGCAGCTGGCAGACGTGAAAGCTACCGATCTGGCTTATCCGCTGTACGGCAAGCTGGAAACGCGCCCGGCCAACATCAAACCCGAACCGGGCAGCGTGCTGGTGGCACCGCGTCTGCTGGCGCTGCTGAACGTGAAAGTGGGTGATTCGCTCGAGGTGGGCGACACCACGCTGCGCATCGCCGGCGAAATCATTCAGGAGCCGGACGCCGGCTTCAACCCGTTCCAGACCGCGCCGCGCATCATGATCAACCTGGCGGACGTCGATAAGACCGGCGCGGTGCAGCCGGGCAGTCGCCTGACCTACCGCTACATGTTCGCCGGCGCCGAGCCGGATATTCAACGTTACGAAGAACGGCTGACGCCGCAGTTGACGCCGGATCAGCGCTGGTTCGGGCTGCAGGAGTCCGGCAGCGCGCTCGGCAAGTCGCTGCAGCGATCCCAACAGTTCCTGCTGTTGTCGGCCCTGCTGACGCTGCTGTTGTCGATCGCCGCCGTGGCGGTGGCGATGAGCCACTATTGTCGCAGCCGCTACGATCTGATCGCGGTGCTGAAAACCCTCGGCGCCGGGCGCGGCGCGCTGCGTAAGCTGATCGTCGGCCAGTGGCTGGCGGTGATGGCGCTGGCGGCGGTGTGCGGAGGGGCGATCGGGCTGGCGTTTGAAGCGCTGTTGATTCGCCTGCTGAAACCGGTGTTACCGGCCGCATTGCCCGCCGCCGGCGCCTGGCCGTGGCTGTGGGCGCTCGGCGCGCTGGTGCTGATTTCACTGCTGGTCGGGCTGCGGCCGTACCGTCAGCTGCTGGCTACCCAACCGCTGCGGGTGCTGCGCCGCGATGCGGCGGCCAG
Source organism: Serratia sp. HMSC15F11 (assembly GCF_001808215.1). NCBI lineage: Bacteria > Pseudomonadati > Pseudomonadota > Gammaproteobacteria > Enterobacterales > Yersiniaceae > Serratia > Serratia sp. HMSC15F11. The sequence continues at coordinate 16,417 of NZ_KV792493.1, read as the reverse complement.
CGTCTGGCCGCTGCGCTACTTCCTGCCGGTGACGGCGGCGGTCGTGGTGGCGCTGCTGGTGACGCTGATGGGGGCCAGCACGCTGCTGTGGGCGATCCTGGCCGGTATGGCGGTGCTGGCGCTGCTGCTGGGCGGCATCGGCTGGGGCAGCCTGTTGTTGCTGCGCCGCATCACGCTCAAGAGCCTGGCACTGCGGCTGGCGGTTAACCGCCTGCTGCATCAGCCGTGGGTGACCATCAGCCAGCTGGCGGCATTTTCGCTGTCGTTCATGCTGTTGGCGCTGCTGTTGGTGCTGCGCGGCGATCTGCTCGAACGCTGGCAGCAACAGCTGCCGCCGGACAGCCCGAACTATTTCCTGCTCAACATGACCGAGGCGCAGGTGCCGCAGGTGAAAACCTTCCTGCAGCAGCATCAGATCAAGCCGGAAACCTATTATCCGATCGTCCGGGTGCGCCTGACCGAGATAAACCAGCAGCTGGCGACCGAGCGGGTGCATGAAGACGATCCGGGCGGCGAGGCGGTGAACCGCGAGCTGAACCTGACCTGGCTGGCCGATCTGCCGGATCATAATCCGCTGGTGGCGGGCAGCTGGCCGCCGAAAAGCGGCGAAGTCTCGATGGATGAAGGCATTGCCGGGCGGCTGAAGATCACGCTGGGCGACACGCTGACCTTCAGCGGCGATACCCAGGCGTTCAGCGCCAAGGTCACCAGCCTGCGCCAGGTGGATTGGGAAAGCCTGAAGCCGAACTTTTACTTTATCTTCCCGCCGGGCGCGCTGGACGGCCAGCCGCAGACCTGGCTTACCAGCTTCCGCTACGACGGCGACGGCCGGATGCTGACCCAGCTCAATCGCCAGTTTCCGACGCTCAGCCTGCTGGACATCGGCGCGATCCTGAAACAGGTCGGCGGCGTGCTGCAGCAGGTCAGCCGCGCGCTGGAGGTGATGGTGGTGCTGGTGGTGCTGTGCGGCGGCTTACTGCTGCTGGCGCAGGTGCAGGTCGGCATGCGTCAGCGCCGCCAGGAGCTGGTGGTGTACCGCACGCTGGGGGCCGGCAAACGGCTGCTGCGCCGCACGCTGTGGTGCGAGTTCGCCCTGCTGGGGCTGGTGGCGGGCATCGCGGCGGCGGTGGGCGCCGAGGCGGCGCTGTGGCTGCTGCAGAGCCGGGTATTCGACTTCCCGTGGACGCCGACGCCGGTGCTGTGGTGGGCGCTGCCGCTGGCCAGCGCGCTGCTGCTGTCGCTGTGCGGCGGCTGGCTGGGCGTGCGCCTGCTGCGCGGCCGGGCGCTGTTCCGCAGTTATGAGGGGTGATGTTGACTTAGCGGGATGAAAAAGGGGTTAGCCTAAGGCTAACCCCTTTTACTTTCGGCGGCGGCGCTTTAGGCCAGCTTCTGCTGTGCCCAGGCCAGCCCGCTTTGGTATTCGCCCGGCAGCAGCGGCGCCAGCGCCTGCAGCGCCTGGCGCAGATCGGCGGCGCTCGGGTCGTTCAGATTGAGGTGGCCGACCTTGCGGCCCGGGCGCACCTCTTTCTCATACCAGTGCAGATGTACCAGCGGCAGCGACAGCCACTGTTCGTTGACGGCGGTGCCGATCAGGTTGACCATCACCGACGGCGTGCTCACCACCGGCTGCGGCAACGGCAGGCCAAGGATGGCGCGCAGATGCAGTTCGAACTGGCTGATGGACGCGCCGTTTTGCGTCCAGTGGCCGCTGTTGTGCACGCGCGGCGCCAGTTCGTTGATCAGCAGCCGATCGCCGACGATAAAGCACTCCATCGCCATCACGCCGACGTAGTTCAGCTCGTTCAGGATCGCCGCCAGCATCTGCTCGGCCTGTTGCTGCAGCGCCGGGTTGGGCTGCGGCAGCGCCACGCTGGTGCGCAGGATGCCGTCTTCATGCAGGTTGTGGGTCAGCGGGTAGAATACCGAACGGCCGTCGTGGCCGCGCGCGCCCACCAGCGACACTTCGCCGGAGAAATTGATGCCTTGCTCGACGATGCACTCGCCATAGGCATCGGCCGGCAGTTCGGCTTCCTGGCCCGGGCGCAGGCGCCATTGGCCGCGGCCGTCATAGCCGCCGACCCGGCGTTTGACGATCGCCAGCTCGCCCAGCGAAGCGAATACCTGCGGCCATGCGGCGGCGCCCGCCAGCAGCTGCCACGGCGCGGTCGCCAGGCCGAGCTGGTCGAGCAGCTGTTTTTGCGTCAGGCGATCGGCCAGGCGCGGGAAGATGTCGCGGTTGACGAAGGCGCTGTGGGTCGCCAGCTCGCGCGTTAGCGCGGTTTCCGGCCAGCGTTCGATCTCGGCGGTAATGACGCTGTTCTGATACGGCACCGCCTCGGGCTCGGCATCGATGCCGACGGGATAAACGGCGATGCCCAGCGGTTCGCCGGCCTGGCGCAGCATGCGCCCCAGCTGGCCGTTGCCCAGTACGCAAACCGGCTTCATGCGTCCTCCCGCGGATCGGGGTGGTTCAAGACGTCTTCGGTCTGCGCCCGACGCCAGTCCGCCAAACGCTGCGCCAGCGCGGCGTCGTGCAGCGCCAGGATTTGCATCGCCAGCAGCCCGGCGTTGGCGGCGCCGGCTTTGCCGATCGCCAGCGTGCCCACCGGAATGCCGCGCGGCATCTGCACGATGGAGTACAGGCTGTCTACGCCGCTCAGCGCGGCGCTTTGCACCGGCACACCCAGCACCGGCACCAGGGTTTTCGCCGCCAGCATGCCCGGCAGGTGCGCCGCACCGCCGGCGCCGGCGATGATCACGTCAAAGCCGTTGGCGGTAGCCTGCTCGGCGAAGCTGAACAGCTTGTCCGGCGTACGGTGGGCGGAAACGACTTCGACATGGAAGGGGACTTCGAGCTGGGTCAGGACTTCGGCGGCGAACTGCATGGTGGCCCAGTCACTTTTCGATCCCATTACAATTGCGATTTTCGCCCCGGTAGTGGCGGCTGAAGCGGCGTTGGCTCCCATGGGTGTAAGGCTCCTGTGATTTGTCTGGCGTCGGCTGAGGGCCGAATGAGGGCGTAGAGCATACCATGAGCGCACGGCAAGGAAAACGGTTGCGTCGCCGGTTTTCACCGCCAAAAGCGCGAATTTTCACTCGCGCGCCAGTCCGGGGCTCAGAATGGGAATTGGATCAGCTCGACGGCGTCGGCGCTGACTTTGATCATCGATCCTTCGACGTGCCAGGCGCCCAGCACCGCGCGATGGGCTTCGCCGTTGCTCAACGCCAGCCGGTGCACCGCCGGGCGATGGGTATGGCCGTGGATCATCCAGCGCACGTCGTGGCGCAGCATCGTCTGTTCGACTGCCTGCGGGTTGACGTCCATGATGGCTTCCGACTTGTACTGGTTGGATTGCTGGCTGCGGGCGCGCATGTTGGCGGCGATCTTCAGTCGCCAGCGCAGCGGCAGCGCCAGGAACAATTTTTGAATCAGCGGGTTGTGCACTTTACGGCGGAATTGCTGATAGGCCTGATCGTCGGTGCACAGGGTGTCGCCGTGCAGGATCAGGATCCTGCGGCCGTACAGCTCCAGCACTTTCTCTTCCGGCAGCAGCTGCATGCCGCTGGCGCGGGCGAAGCGCTTGCCGAGCAGAAAATCGCGGTTGCCGTGGATGAAGTAGCAGGGCACGCCGGCCTGTTGCAGCGCTTTCAGCGCCGCGGCGATCTCCGCGTGCAGCGGCTCGGGATCGTCGTCGCCGATCCAGGCTTCAAACAGGTCGCCGAGGATGTACAGCGCGTCGGCGTGAACCGCTTCGCGCTGTAAAAAACGCAGAAAACCGGCAGTGATTGCCGGTTCCTGTGCGCACAAGTGCAGATCTGCGATGAACAGCGTACTCATGCAGCTGCGATTACTCGCTGACGGTTACGCTGTTGATCACGACGTCTTCTACCGGTACGTCCTGGTGCATGCCGCTGCGGCCGGTTTTCACGCCTTTGATCTTGTTGACCACGTCCATGCCTTCAACCACTTCAGCGAACACGCAGTAGCCCCAGCCCTGCACGTTTTCGCCGCGGAAGTTCAGGAAGTCGTTGTCAGCCACGTTGATGAAGAACTGTGCGGTGGCGGAGTGCGGATCGTTGGTGCGCGCCATTGCCAGGGTGCCGATGGTGTTTTTCAGACCGTTGTTGGCTTCGTTCTTGATGGTCGCGTTGGTCGCTTTCTGGTTCATGCCCGGCTCGAAACCGCCGCCCTGGATCATGAAGCCGTTGATCACACGGTGGAAGATGGTGTTGTCGTAGAAACCGGCGCGGCAGTAGTTCAGGAAGTTTTCAACGGTAACCGGTGCTTTGTCAGCAAAGGTCTTGATAACGATATCGCCGTGATTGGTGTGGAAAGTAACCATAGTTTTAATCCTAACAAGGTGAAGTGAGACGTCACGTAAAGCGAGTGAACATTCAGACCGCCCTTATAACATATCCGCCCCAGCGAGTCAGCAGCGGCTCAACCGCGCACTGTCTGTGGTAATTGCATTTATGTTATATTATAACAATTACGCCAGCCGTCGAATTTCGCGCATTTTATTCGCGTGAAGTCAGCAAAGCATGGCCTTAACCTTGCAATAGATCAGGCTTCAGGTTTCAATACGCTACCGGGCGGAAAACCTGAAGCCCGGTTATCTTTTTTGTTATCACGCACACCACGGAATCTCCCGATGCTAAAGATTTTTAATACCCTGAGTCGTCAAAAAGAGGAATTCAAACCCATTCATGCCGGGAAAGTGGGCATGTACGTGTGCGGGGTAACCATCTATGACCTGTGTCACATCGGCCACGGTCGTACCTTTGTCGCTTTCGACGTGGTGGCGCGTTACCTGCGCTACCTCGGCTATTCGCTGAACTACGTGCGCAACGTCACCGACGTGGACGACAAAATCATCCGCCGCGCGGCGGAAAATCATGAAACCTGCGACCAGCTGACCGAACGCATGCTGGCGGAAATGCACGCCGACTTCGACGCGCTGCTGATCGACCGCCCGGATCAAGAGCCGCGCGCGACCCAGCACATCGCCGAGATCATCGAGATCACCCAGCGCCTGATCGATCGCGATCACGCCTATGTGGCCAGCAACGGCGACGTGATGTTCTCCATCGACAGCGATCCGCAATACGGGCTGCTGTCGCGCCAGGATTTGGATCAGCTGCAGGCCGGCGCGCGCGTAGAGATCGACGACGTGAAACGCAACCCGATGGACTTCGTGCTGTGGAAGATGTCCAAGCCGGGCGAGCCGAGCTGGCAGTCGCCGTGGGGGCCGGGCCGTCCGGGCTGGCACATCGAATGCTCCGCCATGAACTGCAAACAGCTGGGCACCCACTTCGACATCCACGGCGGCGGTTCCGATCTGATGTTCCCGCACCACGAGAACGAGATCGCACAGTCGAGCTGCGCCCACGACGGCCCGTACGTCAATTACTGGATGCACTCCGGCATGGTGATGATCGACAAAGAGAAGATGTCCAAATCGCTGGATAACTTCTTCACCATTCGCGACGTGCTCGGCCATTACGATGCGGAGACGGTGCGTTACTTCCTGATGTCCGGCCACTATCGCAGCCAGCTGAACTACAGCGAAGAGAACCTCAAGCAGGCGCGCACCGCGCTGGAGCGCCTCTATACCGCGCTGCGCGGCACCGATGCCGACGCCGCGCCGGCCGGCGGCGAAGCGTTCGAAGCCCGCTTCCGCGAAGCGATGGACGACGACTTCAACACCCCGGAAGCCTACTCGGCGCTGTTCGATCTGGCGCGCGAGGTTAACCGCCTCAAGGGTGAAGACATGGCGGCGGCCAACGGCATGGCGGCGGAACTGCGTAAGCTGGCGAACGTGCTCGGCCTGCTGCAGCAGGAGCCGGAGCAGTTCCTGCAAGGGGGCGCTCAGGTTGACGACGGCGAAGTGGCGGAGATCGAAGCGCTGATCAAACAGCGTAACGAAGCGCGTGCCGCGAAGGACTGGGCGCTGGCGGATGCCGCTCGCGATCGGTTGAACGAGATCAACATCGTGCTGGAAGACGGCCCGCAGGGCACCACCTGGCGCCGCAAGTAATCCGGCCGCAGGGAAAAACAAAAAAGGCGCTGAATTCAGCGCCTTTTTCTATGGCTGCGGGTTAGGGTTTAACCATGACCTTGCCGCCGTTGAATTCCACCACCTGATCGGCGACGATCTTGCAGCGCTTGCGGGTTTCGACTTTGCCGTCGACTTTCACCCGCCCTTCGGCGATGACTTCTTTGGCGGCGCCGCCGCTTTCACACCAGCCCTGGAACTTCAGCAGATCGCACAGTTCGACGTGGGGATGATTGTCCAGATTGAAAATTTCCATACTGCCTTACTTATTTAGGTTGAACGTCGTGATATTCCTCGCAGGCCTGCAAGGTATTTTGGATCAGTGTAGCAACGGTCATCGGGCCGACGCCACCCGGCACCGGGGTGATGTAGGCGGCGCGCTCGCTGGCGGCGTCGAAATCGACGTCGCCCACCACTTTACCGCTTTCCAGACGGTTGATGCCGACATCCACCACGATGGCGCCCGGTTTGATCCAGTCGCCCGGAATGAAGCCCGGCTTACCGACCGCCACCACCAGCAGATCGGCGTTCTCGACGTGGTGACGCAGATTCTTGGTGAAGCGGTGGGTGACGGTGGTGGTGCAGCCGGCCAGCAGCAGCTCCATGCTCATCGGGCGGCCGACGATGTTGGAGGCGCCGACCACCACGGCGTTCAGGCCGTAGGTATCGATGTTATAACGCTCCAGCAGGGTGACGATGCCGCGCGGCGTGCACGGGCGCAGCTTAGGCGCGCGTTGGCACAGGCGGCCGACGTTGTACGGGTGGAAGCCGTCGACGTCTTTGTCCGGGTGAATGCGTTCCAGCACCTTGACGTTATCGATGCCGGCCGGCAGCGGCAGCTGGACCAGAATGCCGTCGATTTCCTCATCGGCGTTCAGCTGGTCGATCAACGCCAGCAGCTCGGCTTCACTGGTGGCAGCGGGCAGGTCGTAGGAGCGGGAAAGGAAGCCGACTTCATCGCAGGCGCGGCGCTTGCTGGCGACGTAAATTTGCGAAGCCGGGTTCTCGCCGACCAGCACAACCGCCAGCCCTGGGGCGCGTTTGCCGGCCGCCAGACGTTGTTTCACTTGCTCAGCCACTTCGTTTCTAACCTGCTGCGCAATCGTTTTACCATCAATAATCTTTGCTGACATCAGTGTGGAAATCCATCAATTAAGAAAAGCGGGGATGCCGCTATTCTGGCAGAAGCTGAGCGCGCTGTCAGGCGCAGAATCACCCTCGCGGCCGTTGCCGACGCCGATTTACGCTTTTTTTATGCCGGCCTCAGGATCCTCTACGTCATTTTTACCTGTATTTGGATACGCTGGGGCCGTTCACAGGGCGAAAGAGGGCAGGATCATGAGAGCGATAACCCGGCTTTACCCGTTGCATCATCAGCCTGACGAGCAACCGGCAGAGCCTAAACACGTGGGGGAAACGGTGTTCGATTCTTCGCTGCATCCGGCGGACAGTGCGCAACTCACCGCGCTGCATCAGCTCGGCAAGCATGAGGCGGCGCCGTCGTGGCGGGCACGCCTGAATGCGCTGTGGCGGAAGTTATGCGTATGAAGGGCTGCGCCTGGGCAGGCTGCACGCTGTTGCTGGTTTGGGCATCGGGGAGCCAGGCTTCTTTAAACAGCGCTCGCCCCGACGCCACACTGGGGGAAAGGGTGGCGGCGACCTGCAACGCGCGGGTGGTTGAGCACGCCGATTGGGGCGACATCGCCGCAGTCGTGCAGTCCGCTCGCCTTTGCCGGTGGCGGGGCGACGGGCGGCAGTGGTCTGAGCGCGCGCCGATTTACGTAGGCGTCGGCCTGGTTCAGCATGGCAGCGCCCGGTTGACGGGAACCCTCGCCGCGCGGGCGCTGGCGGAAAAAACGCCATAAAGCACGGCCGCCGCCGTAACGTCATGAAAAGGCATTGACTCGCTAACCTCTGACCGTATAATCCCAACCCGCAGCCGCAGGTTGCCGCATCTCAATGCGCCCTTAGCTCAGTTGGATAGAGCAACGGCCTTCTAAGCCGTAGGTCATAGGTTCGAATCCTATAGGGCGTGCCATTTTGAAGTCAACACACCTCTACTTAATTCGCTTTTTATCCTTTATACTCCCTGAAATTACTGAATTTTTCTGTCTCGAGCTCTACCGAGGTCAACTCAGTTATACCCAAATCAAGCGGTATCTGGGGGCCTTTGAGGGGGCTCATCTCGTTCAATGGAAATTAGGGGCCCCTTTATGCCACTAAATGCACGACAGATTGATACTGCAAAACCCAAAGAAAAAGAATACAAGCTCACTGACGGGGGCGGCCTGTATCTGCTGGTAAAGCCTAATGGTGCGAAGTACTGGCGCTTGAAGTATCGTTTTTTGGGGAAAGAGAAAAAGCTCTCTATCGGTGTTTACCCTGACATCTCTCTGGCTGATGCTCGCCTGAAGCGTGAGGAGGCTCGGAAGATCATCGCCTTAGGCGGTGATCCTGGAGAAGAGAAGAAAGCTGAGAAGTTGGCTAAAAAAGCCAATGCCGAAAATACCTTTAAAGCTATTGCAGTAGAATGGCATGGGTACAAACGATCTAACTGGTCGAAAGGCTATGCTGACGATCTGATGGAGGCCTTCGAGAACGATATCTTCCCTGATATTGGTAAGCGTCCCATTGCTGAGATCAAGCCTCTTGAAGTGCTCAGCACACTACGCAAACTCGAAAAGCGAGGTGTGCTCGATAAGCTGCGTAAAATCCGCCAAGCCTGCAATCAGGTGTTCCGCTATGCCATTGTTACCGGCAGAGCCGAAACGAACCCTGCCTCAGAATTGGCGAGTGCGCTGACTGCACCTAAATCTACCCATTACCCCCATTTGCTAGCTGATGAACTTCCTGATTTCTTACAAGCCCTTGCTGCGTATACAGGTAGCCCGATCACCCGACTGGCTACTCGAATTCTGATGTTGACTGGCGTTCGCACCGTCGAGCTCCGCCAGGCTGAATGGAAAGAGTTTGATTTCGATAAACGTACTTGGGAAGTCCCGGTTGAAAGAATGAAGATGCGCCGCCCGCATCTGGTCCCTCTATCCGATCAAGTTTTGGCATCACTTCGTGAAATTCAGGCGGTGACGGGCCGTTACAACCTGGTGTTCCCTGGCCGTAACGACATTACGAAACCGATGAGTGAAGCGAGTATTAATCAGGTACTAAAAAGGATTGGGTATCATGGCAAGGCTACAGGGCACGGTTTCCGGCACACGATGAGTACTATCCTGCATGAACAGGGCTATAACACGGCATGGATCGAATTACAGCTTGCTCATGTGGATAAGAACACCATTCGTGGCACTTACAACCATGCACAGTACCTGGAGCAGCGCAGGGAGATGTTGCAGTGGTATGGGGATTATGTGGATGGGTTAATGAATAGGATAGTGTTATCCGAATCTTTTGGGAAAACAGGATGACTCAAGGAGATGCAGGGCCATGACGATGGTCCGGCATCCCCGCCCACGATTACTCAGGTATTCCGATGACAATTTCATCAGCATTAAACCAGCCTTGGTCCATCACGAATCGGCGAACTTGTTCCGGTGACGCTGCATAGGCTACGAGGGCCAGGCTTTGCTGCGCCCTGCTGCAGGTAACATAGAACAGTCGGCGAACTGCTTCAACCGAGGGATCGGTAACGCTTTTTGCCCCGAAAAGGTTCTCATATTTGAACATAAAACCCCGGGCTTCTTCATCGTCCATAATGACCATCACACGTTCGAATTCGAGTCCTTTCACACCTTGGTGAGTATCGAAAGGCGCTTTTCCAGATACGTAGGATGCAAATTTTTCGACCTGAGAGAAAGGGGCAAGTAAAAACTCGCCTATCGCCATTGTACGCTCACTCTGGTGGTCGGCATCACTTTCATCGACATACGGTGTTACGCTAGGTAGCGTATTATCGCTTGCTATACAGAGCTGCAGAGATTCAGGAATAGGCAAGAGCGCGCTATCCGCTACGAAGCGAAGGACATCGCCAAGCGAAGGATCAGAACCCTGTGCGAACAATGCCATAAGGCGTTCCATTGCTGCCGATGCTAACTTCAGTTGCGAGCGTTGATCTGCTGCGTATTGCAAGGCATCTGGGCTGACTAGCGACGATCGTTTTTTTAGAATTCTGGCTATGGAAAAACGGTCTTCGGCAAACTTTGCCTGAATTAATGGCAGCATCTCATCAGTAAAGAATCGAACGCAGGGTAAAGAGCCATCAATAAGATTGGTTCGCCAACTTTTCACGCTATACAAAGGGGCAAACAGCTCTAAAAAGCCTAACCGACTGGCGGCCATGTGATGTTCCAATGTGAGGCATTTGCAGAGCGCCAAATTCCGCCATTGTTCATCATCGGCAACCTCGGCCATATACATCGCAATTTTTCGCTCGGCAGCAGGTTTATCAACGGTATGATTAGGAAGCACGAAAAGCCTCACACTGCCTTCAAGGCTGTTGGTTCGTGGCCGTTGTATCTGTTTGTCCACTGCGCTACGTACGGTGTTAATTAATTTTACGATGCGTTTTGGGCAACGGTGATTCATCTGTTTTCCGGGGGTTGCCCAGTCGGCAGGCAGATTTTTATCTAGTCCGTCTTTACCATCGCTATAAATACGCTGCATCATGTCGCCAATCAGACCGAGAACGAATGTCTCTTTATGTTGAGCCTGAACGGCAAATAAGGCTTCTATCAGAAATTTATTGGTATCCTGACTCTCATCGATAAGCAGAATGGGATTACGGCCGATCAAGATGTTCTGCATGGTCGGTTTTGTTGTTAAAAAATAGGCGGTGAGATGAATCACCTCCGCATGATTCAGCGAATCGCGGCCGAGATTTTCTCCGGTTGGGCTGTAAACAAAACGTTTGACGTTATCGAGGTTTTGAAGGCGTTTGGTTCTCGAGGCGATTTTTTTTAAGCGGGTTCTTGATGCCTCCGTACCTTTTCTCCCTTTTGCTTCTTCTGCTTCAAGCTTTGTGATATCGGTGGTTATTTTCGCGCGAAGCCATTCACGGATATCACGGTTAAGCCCTTCTATCAGCGACCAGGCGAAGCTATGTATAGTCGAAACGTCTATAGTCGGATCAAAATCCAGGCGGCGTTGAATTTCTTCGCTCGCCGCATTGGTATAAGTGATGACAGCGACTCGTTGTCCTTTCAGCCGAAGTTCATCCCCGAATGTGTCGCGCACATACTGGAGAGCGGATACCAGCGATCTTGTCTTTCCTGAACCGGCGCCGGCAAAAAGGAAGAAACTTTTTGGGGTGTCGAGGTCAAGACATTTTCTGATTTCCGCATCAGCCGGCATGTCTATCTCATCGTCGGGAATTATAGTTTCCAGCCTGCTCACTCTCCCACCTCCGTTTTTCCAAGAACATCATATTCTTTACGTTTCAGCTGTTCTGCTAGCCAGACTAACCCCTCGTCAATGTACTGTGGGACCTTCAGCCGCTCGATTTCCTCACTAAAAAGGACATCGAGAGCAAATTCGGCCTTTGTCCCATTTTTCAGTGCCTCAAATATCTTTCTTGCCAATTCGCTGAGATCGGCGGACTCCTTTAGCGCTTCACGAAACTTTGCGATGAGCCCATAACCGTCCAGGTTGGCGAATAGCCCCGGATTTTCATACACGAGGGCATCTTCGAAAGTGTTGGCTACTGCTTCAAGCGCTTCTTCAGACTTGAATGGCATGAAAATAGGTGTTTGATACGCCACCCGGATGGCATAGCCGCCTGGTTCGGCAAGCACTTTGCGCTCACTTTCCATGTCGAGGAGTGCATCGAAAGATTCTTCCTTAGGTAGCCACGTTTTCACTGTCTCATTGCGGGCTCGTTGGCCCATGCCTCGTTTCGGGACAACCGCAGCATTGGTGGTGCCGTCTTTGGCGTCAATGTCTGTGATGATCAGGGTATTGAGACCCAGATGTTCAATCAAATTCTTCAATCGGTGTGCATGGCTCCCGCCTATTTCAAGCCATGTGATATAGCTACGCTTTAAGTAAGCATAGGCTTCACGCTCACGAACAAAATGGGGAACGAGAATACGCTCAGCCGGACCTTCCACGAGTATCGCTCCATCGGCGAAGAAGAGATCGCAGTGGGTAGCTTTCAAATATCGTTTCACGAAACGTTCGGTTTTGTCTTTGCCATCGAAGACTTCCGAAAGATTGATAACGGAAGTCAAGGGTACAGCACCGCTTTGTGCGAGTGCTGGTAGCCGCCGAAAGTAACGCAAAGACGAAAACTCAGCTTCATGGGTAAGGTGGCTGGAGTGGGTACTGATGATCAGTTGAGTTTGAAGGCGTGAAGAATCCTTTAGCTTGTCATGTTTTCGCAGAACACCGTAGGCTTGCTTAATAAAAACTTGCTGAACTTGTGCATGTAAATGCGCTTCAGGTTCTTCAATCAAAACTAGATGAAGCGGTGGAATGAGAGTTTCTTCCGCCACCTTTGATTTTCCAGCCTTTCCGACTTTCATCCAGTTATCACGAAATGCCATGAGTGCGAAGACGATGGAGACGAGATTTTGGTAACCAAGTCCGTTCGAATCTTCGGGAAGGCGATGTGCGCCAAAAGAACCGGTAACATGGGTTGGCACTTCGTATTGCACGGCGGACGGATGATTAAGCCCATCGATAGGCCTGATGTTGGTGGTTATTGTCAGCTTGGGGTCGGTAACGCCGGGATAGCCAATATTTTCCAGTTCGGTCAAGGCATCTGAGAAGCAATCTGCTAAACGCGTGCCGAAAGCCGTTTGTGCTTCATGCAATGCCATCAACGCCTGAAGGTCTTTGGGTTCCGGCGTATCGAAAGGATCCAAGTGTTGGCTATAGTAGTTGCGCAGCTGGCTGGAAAGTTTTTTCCCCATTCTGGGTTCAGCCATATCCTCACGTGATTCGTTACCCCGCGTATACCCTGTTTGATCGCTGTGCCCAAATCCACGCTGTGCGCTAATCTCGTCGATACGAATAAGACCATTAAACGGATCCCCGCCATCGATAGGGTCACTGCTTTCTGGGAGTGTTTGAGGGGAGGCTCTACCTTCTTCCGGCATTTTCAGTTTTGAAGGATCAAGCAAATAAGCACGGATCTCGAAAGTAGAGCGCATTCTTTGGGCTAAAAACTCCATCATCGAACGCGGCCAAAGTGCAAATGCGGTTGTGGAGCTTACTTGTTCACCGTACTCTTTAGCTTGGGCCATAACTTCGGCGGCTGCGCGTTTTGCCGTGAGATATTCGTGTTGCAGTGCGTCAGGGTCCTTGGGTTCAAAACGGAGGCGCACACCTATGCTTTCCCCATCCCAATCCAGCGTGGGCAAAATCTTTTGTACGTGATGAAGTTCATTTGGAGGAACGTCGAGCCATACATCCAGGAATGGTGAGAAGCGATCCCACTGAATCGGCTCTTGGTCATCAGGGGCTGCTTCCCATTGCATAGCTGCTGCATCAATTTGTGGCCAATAAGATAGGGTGAGGTCATTGATGGAGAAACCAGAGCGTTCAACCAGAAATCGACGAAGTGCAATCATAGCGGATGTTTTCCCGCTGTTGTTGGCTCCGACGAAAATAGTTGTTTTCTCTGAAAAATCTATATGAACTGCTTTCAATTTGCGAAAGTTAGCGATTTCTATGTGTTTTATCCGCATAATTACCCCACGAGATATCTTATTTTCTGAACTGCAAGCGTGGAAAGAGGAAGGTAATTCCCTATTTCTTATGTTGGCAGAGTTTTACTCATTAAACCATTAAATTAATACAGGTGTGCGAGCATGGCCAAGCCTTGTTTCGAAATCATGTGACCCACCTTTCATTGTTCGCTTTATATCGACAATTAATCTGGTATTAAGTAAGGCTAACCAAAATAATGATTTCAAACTAATCATTGCAACGGGAATGATTTCCTTGTGGATTTAATGAGTGAGATTTTAATAATATAAGCGACAGCCTCCTGCTTAGAAATTTGAGGGGGAGCTGCTGGCGGCTTCGCTATCGGTTTCTGGGCAAAGAGAAAGCGCTCGCTCTGGGAGTCTATCATGAAGTCTCGTTATCAGAAGCAAGGGAAAAACGCGATGCGGCGAGGAAGCTGATAGCTGAGGGAACTGACCACATTACTTGACTATCTGGATAGCATCTATACGAAGCTAAATGTCAACATTTAATGAAGAAAAGACCACGGTAACGGCATGTCTTTAGCGCTCTTCAGCCTTCTTTATCAAACATTGATAATTGGTGGATAATAAATTAACAATTATCAGTTAGTATTGAAGAAATATTTATTTTTATAAATTCAACTGTAAAAGTAAAAATAGCACTTGTAGGGTAAGTATCTTGAAAAAAAACATCATCTATGAATTGCTCTCGGGAAGGTTCGTTCCTGCTCCTGTATGGAGAAAGAAGAGCTTTCGTGCAAAGTTCTTACTTCGACTTATTTTATACTATTCAGCGACTAAAAAAGTACTATCCATTTTAACTCAAAAAAGTGAGTTAAAATGGGTGTTGTATAATCAACACACATTTCCTTGTAAGCCGCATCGACAATATTTGACGCGTAACCTCAATGCAAAACAACGCGCATCAGCAATTGTTAGCCATTACCAGTATGTGTCATCTCTTAATAGCAGAATACTGTCCAACGCATTGATAAAACGAGAAGAAACAGTTTTGGTCGAACTCATCGGCAGAGAAGAGACCCATTTTACTATTTCAGTATCCTGTGCGCATAAAGCTGAACGAGAAGGTGAGTCAACGTTATGGTTACGTGGCGACAATAAAGAGCTACTTGCCAGCATGACCTTTTCGGCCGTGTCTGAAGAAGGTGAATGGCATTTCATCATTGGTGGTCTACAAGGTCCTGGTCAGCACGTACCCCGCGAGGCTATCAAAGAAGCTACCCGTGCTCTGTCAGGCATTTTCCCAAAACGTGTTTTGATGGAATTTATTAGCCGCCTCGCTGAGTTCACCTCAGTGCATGCTATTTATGGCGTTAGCGATAATGGGCATGTCTTTCGCTCACTGCGCTATCGGCTGAGCAAAGGTCAGCATTTGCATGCAAGTTATGATGATTTCTGGTCGCTGATAGGTGGGATAAAACAGAATTCGTGGCGCTGGCAACTACCTTTGACGTTTGAAAGGAAATCATTGGAACATATCCCTAGCAAAAAGCGAGCGGAGTATCGTCGGCGATTCAAAATTTTAGATGATATAGCAGAGCAAGTTCGCACACTTAATACGGCGTGCCTATGCGCGAAATAAGTTTAATGAGGCTATCATGCTCATTATTGGGCAATTTTTAGTGAGTCAAGTAACCAGTACGTTGCTCCTCTAATTCAGAGAAAAAAATGTTGCCATCAGTCAGTCGGCCAGCCCTACAACCAATCGATTCTTCGTCACAAAATAAGACACTTTGCCAGCAATGTGACATGTTGGCAGTGTTGCCGCCGTTGTCCCATGGCAGCAAAGCGGTATGCTCGCGCTGCAAAACCACGCTCAGC
>NZ_KV792493.1:0-853 GCF_001808215.1 Serratia sp. HMSC15F11 | reverse complement strand
TTGCATGGTGGCGATTATCCTGCTGTGCGCCAGAGTGCGCTTGCCGCTGGGGCTCAAAGAGTGGATGGCTCGGGTGCTGTTCCAGTTCAAGACCTGGTGCATGGTGGAAATTTTCCTCGCCGGGGTGCTGGTCAGCTTCGTCAAGCTGATGGCTTACGGTGATATCGGCATCGGCAGCAGCTTCGTGCCGTATTGCCTGTTCTGCCTGCTGCAGGTGCGCGCCTTCCAGTGCGTGGATCGGCGCTGGCTGTGGCAGGACATCGAACCGGCACCGCGTCTCGATCGCCCGCTGACGGTGGGGCGCACCGGCATGAGCCAGGGCGTGCGCTCCTGCGCGTGCTGCACGGCGATCCTGCCGGCCAGTCAGGTGCGCTGCCCGCGCTGTCACACCAAGGGCTACGTGCGCCGCCGCCACAGCCTGCAATGGACGCTGGCATTGCTGGTGACTTCTGTCATGCTTTATATACCGGCTAATCTGATGCCGATCATGGTGACCGAGGCGCTGGGCAACAAGATGAACTCCACCATCATGGCAGGGGTGATCCTGCTGTGGGGAGACGGTTCTTACCCGGTGGCGATGGTGATTTTCATCGCCAGTATCATGGTGCCGTCGCTGAAAATGCTGGCGATCGGCTGGCTGTGCTGGGACGCCAACGGCAGGAAGAAGCCGCGCGCCGACAGCGAGCGTATGCATCTGATTTATGAAGTGGTCGAGTTCGTTGGCCGCTGGTCAATGATCGACGTGTTTGTGATCGCCGTATTGTCGGCGCTGGTGCGAATGGGGCAGTTGATGAGCATTTACCCCGCGACGGGCGCGGTGTTGTTCGCACTGGTGGTGATCCTCACCATGTTC
>NZ_KV792492.1:0-920 GCF_001808215.1 Serratia sp. HMSC15F11 | reverse complement strand
AGGAAGGTCATAAACGGGAAAATGGTCACTCGCCATTTCAGCAAGCGTGGTACGCAGCCAGGTCGCGTCCGGGCATTCGGTTTTGATTTCGGTCATGGTTTGGTTCTCAGCAAGTTATCAGCAAAGCGGCAGCAAACGCCGCTCAGACAGCATGCCGTCACGACACCGCGCAGACATCAACGCAGAGGGCGCAGGGCTCTCGCCCAGCGCGGAGAGCCGCCTGGAGGCCGTCGCTAATCCCCTACATTCCGGGACACCCGACAAAGCGACGAAATAGACACTTTAGCGATAGACTTTCGGTACAGTTGTGGCATGTTGTGTCGAAAGAGACGTATCGGTCAGAGGAGAGAAAAAAGTGAGCAAAACATACGGTTACGTTCGCGTATCAACCGACGAACAAACCAGCAACAGCCAGCGCGACGCCATCATCGCCCGGTTCCCAACAGCCTCCATCCTCGCCGACGACGGGATCAGCGGGACGGTACCACCACGCGAGCGTCCAGCCCTCGGCATCCTCCTGAACCAGATCCTGCAGGAGGGCGACACGCTGGTCATCTACGCGATCGACCGCATCGGCAGGAACGCCCGGGACGCCCTCGAACTGGTCGAGGAGCTGGAGAAACGAAAAGTAACCCTGGTCAGCATCCGCGAGGGTGTCGATTTGAGCAGCGCCGTCGGACAGGCCGTCCTCGGCATCATGGCGAGTTTCGCGCAGATGGAGCGCAAGCTCATACTGGAACGCCAGGCGGCAGGGATCGAGGCCGCAAAGAGCCGTGGCCAGAAGTTCGGACGCCCGACCAAGATCGGCGCGAAAGAAGCGGGGGAGATAGTCATGCGCCGCGCCATGGGGGTACCAATAGCCACCATAGCCAAGCAGTTAAATCTGAGCAGGAGCGCGATTTACCGCCACCTTGAGAAGG
>NZ_KV792491.1:41773-42010 GCF_001808215.1 Serratia sp. HMSC15F11 | reverse complement strand
GCGTTCGGCGTCTTCAAGGGCGCCCAACACCGCGCTCATCTCCAACTTATCTACCAGAACCTCATAAGCGACAGATTTCCCGGTAGCAGCCAGCTCAGGTGTTGACCTTTAGCGCGCATCACCGGCTGCCGAGCAAGACGGCGTTGTCAGGGGCAACCGGCCAGGGAAGGCCGGTTGAGGCGAGACCAACAGGGACGTTTGTCGAAGCCGACCCGCCCGACAACGCAGACGCGGCGA
>NZ_KV792491.1:0-41753 GCF_001808215.1 Serratia sp. HMSC15F11 | reverse complement strand
AAAAATGCCACTCAGGCTTAAGTGAGCGGCATTGCGGTTTTTACCGGGCCGTGTAACCCATTACTGATTGACCGGGATCACCGCGCCCTGGTATTTCTCGCGGATAAAGTCCTGAATCGGTTTGGAGTGCAGTACCTTGACCAGCGCCACGATCTCCGGTTTGTTCACGTCGGCCTTGTGCACGGTGATGATGTTGGCGTACGGGTTGTTTTCGCCGCTTTCGACCGCGATCGGATCTTTGGTCGGATTCAGCCCGGCGTCGATGGCGTAGTTGGCGTTGATCACCACCGCGTCGCCTTCGTCGTTGTTGTACATTTGCGGCAGCAGCGCGCCCTCAACGTTGGCCTGGAACTTCAGGTGTTTCGGGTTTTCCACCACGTCGCTGATGCGCGCGTCCACTTTGCTCACCCCCGGCTTCAGCTTGATCACGCCTTCCCGTTCAAAAATAGACAGGATGCGGCCTTCTTCCGCCACCGCGTCGCGCATGATGATTTTGCCGTTTTCCGGCAGATCTTTCAGGCTCTTGTACTTCTTCGAGTAGATGCCGATAGGCTCAATATGGATCGCGCCGGCGCTGACGAAGTCGTAGCTCTTGTCGTCGGCGTGGTCTTTCAGCACCGAGTTCAGGTAAGGCACGTGCTGGAAGTAGTTGGCGTCGATGTCGTGGCTGGCCAGCGCGGTGTTCGGCAGGATGTAGTCCTGAAAGCGCTTGATCTGCAGATCGATGCCTTCCTTCGCCAGTATCGGCTTGGCCTGTTCGAGGATCTCGGCGTGCGGCACGTTGGAGGCGCCGACCACCAGCTTGGTCGCTGCCGTGGCGCCAAAAGAGGCGAGGGTGGCGACGGAGGCGAAAGCCAACATCAGTAGGTGCTTTTTCATCATCGTTTTCCTTGGTTAATTAACGTTTATCGAGCGTTCTTGTCAGGGTGTCGCCGATGAACTGAATGACGAAAACGATCAGCAGAATCGTCAGCGTCGCCACCAGCGTCACGTCACTGTGGTTGCGTTGGAATCCTTCCAGATAGGCCAGGTTGCCCAGGCCGCCGGCGCCGATCACCCCGGCCATCGCGGTGTAGCTCACCAGCGCGATCAGGGTGACGGTGATGCCGGAAACCAGCGCCGGCGAGCTCTCCGGCAGCAATACGCGGAAAATCAGGGTGCGGTTTTTGGCGCCCATCGAGCGCGCCGCTTCGATCACCCCTTTGTCGACCTCGCGCAGCGCGATCTCTACCAGCCGGGCGTAGAACGGCGCCGCGCCGACGATCAGCGCCGGCAGGGCCGCGTCCGCGCCGAGAATGGTGCCGATAAGCGACTTGGTGAACGGGATCAGCAGCACGATCAGAATGATGAACGGAATGGAGCGGAAGACGTTGACCAGTACGGAGATCAGCGAGTAGACCGCCCGGTTCTGCCACAGCTGGCCCTTCGAGGTTAAAAACAGCAGCACGCCGAGCACGATGCCCAGCACCAGCGTGGCCAAGCCCGCGAAGCCGGTCATGTACAGCGTTTCCCAGGTGGCGTCCCACAGTTGATCCAGACGCAGGTGGGGGAACAGGGATTCAATCATGTTGGATAACCTCGACGGCGATGTCTCTTTCGTGCAGCAGGCTGAGCATGTCGGCGACTTGTTGTTCGTTGCCTTCGGCGTGGATGTACAGTTCGCCGAACGAACCGTTGAGGGTGTGGCTGATCTTGCCGTGCAGAATGTTGATGGTCAGGGCGTAGCGCCGGATCACTTCGGCGATCACCGCCTGGTGAGTTTGCACGCCCACGAAGGTCAGCTTGAAAATCGCCCCCGGCAGATGGGCGGTGAGCAGCGGGTTGAAGCTCTCTTCGGTATCCGCATACTGCGACACTTGTTTGACGAACTGCCGGGTGATCGGTTGCTGTGGCCGGGTGAACACGTCGAGCACCGGGCCTTCTTCGACGATGCGGCCGTTTTCCATCACCGCTACGCGGTGGCAGATTTTGCGCACCACGTGCATCTCGTGGGTGATCAGCACGATGGTCAATTTCAGCTGGCGGTTGATGTCCAGCAGCAGGTCGAGAATGGCGTCGGTGGTCTGCGGATCGAGCGCCGAGGTGGCCTCGTCGCACAGCAGCACGCTCGGGTTATTGGCCAGCGCGCGGGCGATGCCGACGCGCTGTTTCTGGCCGCCGCTGAGCTGCGACGGGTAGGCGTCTTCGCGCCCCTGCAGGCCGACCAGCGCGATCAGTTCCGCCACGCGCGGCGCAATCTGCGCCTTGGGCACGCCGGCGATCTGCATGGAAAAAGCGATGTTTTGGCTGACGGTGCGCGACCACAGCAGGTTGAAGTGCTGAAACACCATGCCGATTTTCAGGCGCGCCTGGCGCAGGTGGCTGCCTTTGGCGCGGTCGATATCGAAGCCGCCTACGTCAATGCGGCCGCTGGTGGGCGTCTCCAGGCCGTTAAGCAGGCGGATGAGCGTGCTTTTGCCGGCGCCGCTGTAGCCGATGATGCCGTAAATTTGCCCGGCCTCTACCGCCAGACTGACGTTGTCTACCGCCACGACGCGGCCCTGTGTGCTGTCAAAAGTTTTGCAAACGTTCGAAAGAACGATCATAGCGAAGCGGATCCTTATCGATACATCACAGCATTCCGTCCAGAGCGTGGTACGCCGGACAGGGATCGTTCGGCTTTTCGGCGGGCACAACCCGGCGGGGAGTGGCGGACGGAATCTCTGTTGCGGGTGAATACCGGGCAATCCTACCGAGGGTTTATAGTGACAGGAAGAATGTAAATTCTATTACTTATTCTGATTTGATATATAAAACGGCGGGTGAAACAGAGGGGAGAAAACCGGCCGCAGGGCGGCCGGCGGGAGGGCTAGCGTTTGTCCAGCTTCATGTGCAGCAGCGGGAACGGGTTGCCCTGGCCGTCGAGCGGCGAGCGGCCGGTGATGACAAACCCGTAGTGGCGGTAGAAGCCGCTGGCCTGCGGGTTTTGCTCGTTCACGTCCAGCTGTAGTTCATCGTGCAGCGTTTCCGCGTGGGTCAGCAGCGCTTTGCCCACCCCTTTGCCGCGCTGATCGGCGTCGATAAACAGCATCTCCACCTTGTTGCCGTTCAGGCCGAT
This sequence comes from Serratia sp. HMSC15F11, assembly GCF_001808215.1. NCBI lineage: Bacteria > Pseudomonadati > Pseudomonadota > Gammaproteobacteria > Enterobacterales > Yersiniaceae > Serratia > Serratia sp. HMSC15F11. The sequence goes on along the minus strand of NZ_KV792491.1, from coordinate 38,656 downwards.
AAAGCCGCAGGGGTGCCCCGGCCGCTCTTCGGCCACCCAGACGTTAACCGCCGGCAGGTAGTCGTTCAGCACCAGCGGGAACAGCTGTGCGATGTTGTCTTCGGTTAAAAAATGGTGAGTGGTGCGCACCGAACGCAGCCAGATATCTGCCAATTGCGCGTTGTCTTCCGCCGCGCGTGCTCTGATGGTAATCATCGAACTCTCTGCTATCTAAGTTGGAGGAAAAAAACTAGATAGAGGTTTTGTGGGGTTAGTGCCGAATTAACGTGGGTTAACACCCTGCAAAGCGCCTCTGCAGTGGATCGAATAGGCCCGCCTTTCTGCCAGCGGTATAACAACTGTAATTCAGTAAGTTAATGCTTTCAACCGCCGCAGGGCGCAATGGGGCGTTCGCCACGTGATACACTGGCCGTTGAATGAGCGAGAGGGCAGCAGGATGGAAGCGGTACGCGCAGCGATAGAAAAACAGGTGCTCAGCCTGACCGGGCTGGCGCTCGGCGGCGTCGATTTTGAGAACCCGCCGGGCGACCCGGGCTTGTTCGGCCCGCGGTCGATCATCTGGCAGGTACACCGCGATTTCACCTCGATGCTGTGCGGCGGCGTCAGCGCCTTGCTGCTGCAGATGCTGCACCCGCTGGCGCTGGCCGGGGTGTGGGATCACTCCAACTTCCGCGAAGATATGATTGGCCGCCTGCGCCGTACCAGCCAGTTCGTGTCGGTCACCACCTTCGGCCCGACCGCCGAGGCGGAGCGGCTGATCGCCAAAGTCAAAGCCATCCATCTGCGGGTGACCGGCGTCGGCAGCGACGGCACGCCTTATGCCGCCAGCGATCCGGCGCTGCTGACCTGGGTACACGTCGCGGAGAGCAGCCGTTTTCTGGCCAGCCACCTGCGCTACCGCAACCCCCATCTTTCCCGCGATTTGCAGGATCAATACTACCGCGAAGCCGCGCGCGTGGCCGCCGCGCTGGGGGCGACCGCAATTCCTCAGTCCTGCGCGGAGGTCGAAGAGTACCTGCAGGCGATGCGGCCGCAGCTGGTCTGCGATGAACGCACGCAAGAGGTGGCGCGCATTCTGCTGAAGGCGCCGGCGCCGAGCGCATTGGCGCGCCCGCTCGGCGGGGTGGTGATGCAGGCGGGCATCGATCTGTTACCCGATTGGGCGCAGCGGCAGTTCGGTTTTCATCCGGGCGCGCTGCGGCGGCGGCTGGTGCGAACGGGCGCCGCAGGCCTCGGCAAGGTGCTGGGGGCGTCGATGCGCAACGGCTCCTATCAGCGCGCGGTGCGGCGCATCACTCAGCCGTCATGAGCCACAGCCGCTATCATGAGCCACAGCCGCTATAATTAGTCTTTGTTTATCTTCGTTTACGGCCGCTTTTGAGACTTTTACGGGTGATCCGGCCAGTAATGCGTTTTACACTTGGGGGCAAAGCCACATTCCATTTTTGGCGCGCAGCCGATTCTGCCGCGCCCTGACCCTATTGAGGTGATATGAACGAGTCATACGTACTTGCTGAAGTCAGCAATGAGAACCAGACGCTGGTTGCGGTGGTTCAGCAAGATCACCGGGCAGCCTATTTTTACATTTATCCCGCCGAAGCCTACAGCGATCGCTATCAGGTTCGCGCCTGCTGGCTGCGCAACCTGGCCGCCGCGCCGTTGCAGGAAGATCGCGCCGCGCTGGAACAAGGGCAGCCGCCGATGCTGGCGGCGGAGTATTGCCGCAACCTGGAAGGCGAAGCGCCGCTGAACCCGGAAGGGCTGATGGTGGTGTGGAGCGAAAGCGACGACGGCGCGGCCCTGTGGTATTACGGCCAACTGCTGGCGGTGATCCCCGGCTGGAGCCTGTATATCGACCATTCGGTGTGCTATTCCGCCAGCTGTATCAAGGAGAGCCCGTTGGCTTATCCGCTCGGCTCGGCCTCGACCAACACCCAGTATGCGCAGGCGGAGAGCACCCGCCAGTTCTGGCGCAGCTGGCAGCGTGAAGAGGGCAATCCGTGGCCGAAGATGCAGCGCGATTTTCAGGCGCGCTATGAGCCGCATTTTGGCCCTTCGGTGAAGTACTACGCCATCGATCAGGGCAAGTGGCCACCGATGGCCATCACCCAGCACGAGCGCGACGGCATCTATTACTTCCTCACCATGGGGGTGAGCATCCGGCCGATGCCGTGGGTGGAGATCCTGTTCAACGACGAGGCTTCGCGCTATCGCCGCATGGAGATGGCGATCGCCATCGACAGTCAATACATGACCGAAGACAACGCGGTGCAGATGGCCAGCGCGCTGGCCGGTTTCGCGCACGCGCCGTGGGCGCGGCTGACCTGGATCGGCGAAGGGCATACGCTGGAGTCGGACGTGGCGCCGCTGGGCTACGAGGGTTATATTTTATCGTCGTCCTTCTACCCGCATAGCGCTCACCTGGCTCTGCCGCAGCAGTACGGCGATCCGGTGAACCTGTTCTGGGCCAGCCCGGTGTTTACCGCCGAGCGGCAGCTGGCGCACGCCACGCCGAACGGCGGGCACGATCTGGTGAACCGGCTGCGTGAGCAGGGCGTCGACCATATTTTCCGCCCGCGCCAGCCGGTGTGCTGACGCCACTTATCTTCTCTTCGGGAGCCGCCATGCCCACCACGCTGTTGATTATCGATGTGCAGGAAGGATTGTTTACGCCGCCGCCGGCGGACATCGTGTTCTGAGAACGGAAAAACGGGGGCCGAGGCCCCCGTTCGTTATTTGAGGCCCGCCCGCCGCGCCGCCACCTTGGCCAGCGCGGCCCAGTCCAGATCCGCATCCCCCTGCGCCATCGCGTCGAGGAAGTTGTCTTTCAGCACCCCGGCGAACGGCATCGGCGTATGGCTGTCGGCCCCGGCGGCCAGCGCCAGCCCGACGTCCTTCAGCCCCAGCGCCAGCCGGAATCCGGCGGGGGAATACTTCTCGGCGGCGATCAGCGCGCCATAGCCCTGATAGGCCGGGGCGGCGAAGACGGTGCTACTCAGCATCTGCAGGTAGTCGGCCCCGGACACGCCGTAGTTGCGCACCAGCGCGCTGCCTTCCGCCATCGCTTCAATGGCGCTGGCCAGCGTAAAGTTGGTGGCGATTTTGACGACGTTGGCCTGCGCCGGATCGGCGCCGAAGTGCCAGGTTTTCTGGCCGAGGGCATCGAACAGCGGCTGCGCTTGCTTCAGTAGCTCGCTATCGCCGGCCGCCAGAATATTCAGCTTGCCGGCGGCGGCCACGTCGACCCGCCCCAGCACCGGCGCGGCGAGATAGCCGATGCCGTGTTCTGCATGCAGCGCCGTCAAACGCTTGGCGAGTTCGACTGAGATGGTCGCCATGTTAATATGCAGCGCACCCGGTTTCATCCGTTGCAGCAACCCGCTGTCGACCACCACCTGTTGCGTGGCGGCATCGTCGGCCAGCATGGTGATCAGCACGTCGGCATCGGCCAGCTGTTCCGGCCGTTCGGCCTGCTGCGCGCCGGCGCTCACCAGCGGCTGCGCCGCCTGCGGCGAGCGGTTCCATACCGTTAAGGCGAAGCCCGCCTGCAACAGGTTGGCCGCCATGGCGCTGCCCATCCCACCCAGTCCGGCAAATCCGATCTTCATCATGCGCTCCTTTTTCAGGTTGAAGATTTTACCCTAACGCGTCAGGCCAGGAACGCAAATGCCGGAGTGTAACGCCGTCTTACGCGCCGGCGGCGGGCTATTGACGCGCTGTCGCTGCGGGTATACCTTGATGGCATGAATATATCGATGCACTCCACCCACAATCAGTCATGGTGGCGCCTCTTCTGAGGCGGCACGAGTATTCACATCTCTTTTTAATGCCGCCGGTTTGGCGGCATTATTTTTTGTGGCGTTGATCCGGCGGTCTACAGACCTTCAGGAGCACTGTCATGAGCTACACCATTCTTACCGGCGATCGCGCCACCGGCCCACTGCATTTAGGCCACTTCGTCGGCTCGCTGCGCCAGCGCGTCGAATTGCAGTACCAGCATAACCAAACGGTGATGGTGGCGGATCTGCAGGGCCTGACCGACAACGGCAACAACCCGCAAAAAATCAGCGCCAACGTGCTCAATGTAGTGGCCGACTATCTGGCGGTGGGCATCGATCCGCACAAGACCACGATCTGCCTGCAGTCGGCGCTGCCGGCGTTGGCCGAGCTGACGATGTACTACCTCAATCTGGTCAGCGTGGCGCGGCTGGAACGCAACCCGACGGTGAAAAACGAAATCGCCGAGAAGGATTTCGCCCGCCGCCTGCCGGCCGGTTTTTTGATTTATCCGGTCAGCCAGGCGGCGGACATCACCGCCTTTGGCGCCACCCACGTGCCGGTCGGCGAGGATCAGCTGCCGATGCTGGAGCAAACCAATGAGATCGTGCGGCGTTTCAACCACATCGTCGGCCAACCGATATTAACGGAGTGCCAGCCGTTGTTGAGCAACGTCGGGCGTCTGCCGGGGCTGGATGGGCAGGGCAAGATGTCGAAATCGCGCGGCAACGCTATCCAGCTTGGCGCCGGCGCCGACGAGGTGCACAAGGCGGTGATGAGCATGTTCACCGACCCCGGCCATCTCAACGTCAGCGATCCCGGCCGGGTGGAGGGCAACATGGTGTTCACCTACCTGGACGCCTTCTGCGAAGACGCCGCGCTGGTGGCGGATCTGAAGGCGCACTATCGGCGCGGCGGGTTGGGGGACGTGAAAATCAAACGGCTGCTGGAGGATTGTCTGCAAAGCCTGCTTGAGCCGATCCGCACCCGCCGCGCCGAATTCATCGCCGATAAAGGCGAGCTGACGCGCATCCTGCAGCACGGCACCCGCCGCGCGCATCAGGTCAGCCAACAGACGCTGCAGCAGGTCAAGACGGCGCTGGGGCTGGACTTCTTCACCCTGGCGTGAGGCGAACGCCGGGGCGGCACGCGTCACGCCCCGGCCATAAAACGATCATCCCACTGTCATAAACTTATCCGTTAATAGGTGCCCATAATGATTAGCCACTGAAACCAGAGAAATCATATGGCTCAGGCACTGTTAAAATTGGCACAGCACGACTTTCCAGGGCAGCACGCCGCCGCATCCCGCAAAGTATTATCGGTAAAGGGACTCGGTAAGGCCTACAAAGCGCAGCAGCGCGTGCTGGATGACATCAATTTCGATCTGCACGCCGGCGAATTCGTGGCGGTGATCGGCCGTTCCGGCGCGGGCAAGTCCACGCTGCTGCACACCCTGAACGGCACCATTCCTTCCAGCTGCGGCGAGATGCTGCACTTCGAAGACGATGGCGCGGCGCAGGATATCGCTCAGCTGGCCGGCCGCCAGATGCGCCAGTGGCGCGCGCGCTGCGGCATGATCTTCCAGGACTTCTGCCTGGTGCCGCGGCTGGACGTGATGACCAACGTGCTGCTGGGCCGTCTGAGCCACACTTCCACGCTGAAATCCTTCTTCAAACTGTTCGATGACGCCGACCGCGCTCGCGCCATCGAGCTGTTGCAGTGGCTCAACATGCTGCCGCACGCGCTGCAGCGCGCCGAGAACCTCTCCGGCGGCCAAATGCAGCGCGTCGCCATCTGCCGCGCGCTGATGCAAAACCCGCAAATCCTGCTGGCCGATGAGCCGGTCGCGTCGCTCGATCCGAAAAACACCCGCCGCATCATGGACGCGCTGCAAAAAATCAGCGAAGACGGCATCGCGGTGATGGTGAACCTGCACTCGGTCGAACTGGTGAAAGAGTATTGCTCGCGGGTGATCGGCATCGCCCACGGGAAGATCGTGTTTGACGGGCATCCTTCGCAACTGAACGAACGGATCCTGCACCAGCTGTATGGCGAAGAAGCCAATCAGATCCATTGAAGCACTTTTGACCTTTACCCTTTACACACAAGGCACACCTAATGAAAAAAGTATTGAGTCTGACCACCCTGATGGCCGGCGCGATGATGGTATTTAATGCTGCCGCAGCGGATGCGCCGAAAGAGCTGAACCTGGGCATTCTCGGTGGCCAGAACGCCACCCAGCAGATCGGCGATAACCAGTGCGTGAAGCAGTTCCTGGATAAAGAGCTGAACGTCGATACCAAGCTGCGCAACTCGTCCGACTATTCCGGCGTGATCCAGGGCCTGCTGGGCGGCAAGATTGACCTGGTGCTGAGCATGTCGCCGTCGTCGTTCGCTTCGGTCTACATCAAGGATCCGAAAGCGGTGGACATCGTCGGCATCGCGGTCGACGACGTCGACCAGTCGCGCGGCTACCACTCGGTAGTGGTGGTGAAGGCCGGTAGTCCGTACCAGAAACTGGAAGACTTGAAAGGTAAGGCCATCGGCTTCGCCGATCCGGATTCCACCTCCGGCTTCCTGATCCCGAACCAGGCGTTTAAAAAGCTGTTCGGCGGCACGGTCGACAACAAATACAACAACACCTTCTCCAGCGTCACCTTCTCCGGCGGCCACGAGCAGGACATCCTCGGCGTGCTGAACGGTCAGTTCGAAGGCGCGGTGACCTGGGCGTCGATGATCGGCGACTACAACACCGGCTATACCAGCGGCGCGTTCACCCGCATGATCCGCATGGATCACCCGGACCTGATGAAACAGATCCGCATCATCTGGCAGTCGCCGCTGATCCCGAACGGCCCGATCCTGGTGAGCAACTCGCTGCCGGCCGACTTCAAGGCCAAAGTGGTCACCGCCATCAAGAAGCTGGATAAAGACGATCACCAGTGCTTTATCAAAGCGATGGGCGGCAAACAGCACATCGGTGACACCACCCTGGCGGAATACCAGAACATCATCGATATGAAGCGCGAGCTGACCAAAGGCGACCGTTAATTCCCGGCTGCCTCGGCCGTCCGAATGAAGGGGTTCAGCGTGCTGAACCCCTTGTTCCATAAAGATGGAAGACCTCTTTTGAATACCGATTTCGCACACTATTACCAACGGATCCGCAGCAAGCAAAAGCGCGAAGCGCTGCTGTGGTCGCTCGGGCTGGTGGTGCTGTACCTGGGCGCCGGCAACCTCGCCGAGTTCAACCTGCACACCGTCTGGGTGTCTATTCCGCACTTCTTCGACTACCTGGCCGAAACCATTCCGACGCTGCATTGGCCTCTGCTGTTCGCCGACGGGCGCACCGAGGGCTCGCTGGCCTACTGGGGTTACCGTCTGAATATCCAGCTGCCGCTGATCTGGGAGACCCTGCAGCTGGCGCTGGCGGCGACCATTTTCTCGGTGCTGGTGGCGACCGTGCTGGCGTTTCTGGCGGCCGGCAACACCTATACCTCGGCCTCGGTGCGGCTGGCGATCCGCACGCTGGTGGCGTTTTTGCGCACCATGCCGGAGCTGGCGTGGGCGGTGATGTTCGTGATGGCGTTCGGCATCGGCGCCATTCCCGGCTTCCTGGCGCTGGCGCTGCACACCATCGGCAGCCTGACCAAGCTGTTCTACGAATCGATCGAAACCGCCTCCAACAAACCGGTGCGCGGGCTGGCGGCCTGCGGCGCCACGCCGCTGCAGCGCATGCGCTTCGGCCTGTGGCCGCAGGTGAAGCCGGTGTTTCTCTCCTACAGCTTCATGCGGCTGGAGATCAACTTCCGTCAGTCGACCATTTTGGGGCTGGTGGGCGCGGGCGGCATCGGCCAGGAGCTGATGACCAACATTAAACTCGACCGCTACGATCAGGTCAGCATGACGCTGCTGTTGATCATCGTGGTGGTTTCCGTGCTCGACTACGTGTCGGGCGAGCTGCGCAAGCGCGTGGTGGAGGGGGCAAAATGACAGCGGGCACTCCGGCGTCGGCGGAAACGCTGCGCCAGTTGAAACAACAGCATCCGGCGATCTTCGCGCAGCAGGGGCGCTACCTGCGCACCGTCGGCCTGATCGCGCTGGCGATCGTACTGTATTACGTGTTCTTCTTCCTGGTCTTCGGCATTAGCTGGCCGCAGTTTATCAACGGCTGCCAGCAGCTGGGGCGCTATTTCCTGCGCATGTTCGTCTGGCACGACTTCGTCAACTGGCCGTTCATGTACTACTTCCAGCAGATCGGCATCACCATCGCCATCGTGTTTGCCGGCACCATCACCGCGTCGCTGATCGCGCTGCCGCTGTCGTTCTTTGCCGCGCGCAACGTGATGTCGACGCCGCTGCTGCGGCCGATCTCCGTGCTGGTGCGCCGCTTGCTGGACGTGCTGCGCGGTATCGACATGGCAATCTGGGGGCTGATCTTCGTGCGCGCCGTCGGCATGGGGCCGCTGGCCGGGGTGTTGGCGATCGTGATGCAGGACGTCGGGCTGCTGGGCAAACTTTACGCCGAAGGGCACGAGGCGGTGGACAAATCCCCCAGCCGCGGCCTGACGGCGGTAGGCGCCAACGGGTTGCAGAAGCACCGCTACGGCATCTTCACCCAATCGTTCCCCACCTTCCTGGCGCTCAGCCTGTACCAGATCGAGTCCAACACCCGCTCTGCGGCGGTGCTGGGCTTCGTCGGCGCCGGCGGCATCGGCCTGGTGTACGCGGAAAACATGCGGCTGTGGAACTGGGACGTGGTGATGTTCATCACCCTGATCCTGGTGGTGGTGGTGATGATCATGGATAAGGTCTCGTCGATGCTGCGCAACAAGTACATCATCGGCGAAGATATCCCGCTGTATCAGCAAAAAAGTCAAATCGATTGAGAAACCCCTTGCCGATCCCTATACTGCCGCACATTCAAGGTGTGCGGCCATACCCGTCATACTTGGAGCTGCCTCTTTGTTGGCTGCATTTGCGCGCCCCGGTCACATAGTTAACTATGCTCCGGGGGCTTACAAATTTGCCGCCGCGATGCAACTCCAATTATTTTGGGTATGGGGCATTTTTTTACAATGCGCACGTCCCCGTTAGACAAGTAAAGGCAATGCAATCCCATGATGAACAACGACGTGCTGCGCAGCGTGCGCTATATGCTGAGCATTAACAACGCCAAAATGGTCGAGATTATCAAACTGGACGATTTCGAGGTGGCGGTGTCGGCGATGGACGCTTACGTGATCAAAGAAGGCGAACCGGGCTACGAGAAGTGCCCGGACGAAGTGATGGCGCACTTTCTCAACGGCCTGGTGTTCTTCAAGCGCGGCAAGGACGACAAGTTCCCGGCGCCGGCGGTTGAGCTGCCGATCACCAATAACCTGGTGCTGAAAAAGCTGCGCGTGGCGTTCGAGCTGAAAGACACCGACATGCACCAGATCTTCACCGCGGTGGACTTCCGCATCTCCAAGCCGGAGCTGAGCGCGCTGTTCCGCAAAGAAGGCACCAAGAACTACCGCCCGTGCGGCGATCAGATGCTGCGCTACTTCCTCAAAGGGCTGGCGCAGCGCGTTCGCGGCGAGTAACGCACAGCGTTCACCGAACATCGGGCGCAATCGCAAGGTTGCGCCTTTTTTATTGCCGCTCTCCCGCCCATCGTTGTTGTACAGGCCCTCAGCCATCCGCCATCGATGGAGGGCGGGCCGCCCCTCCGGTTACTTTTTTAGGGTTCGTTCAATGTTGATTGAAACGTAAATCCAGAGGAGTAATTCAATGGCTCAAATGTTAAAAGAAGATCTGCAGTTCAACGCAGGAAAAGCCGCCGATGAGGTCAATCGTGGCGGTGAATTGGTTGAATATACCCCTGAACAGTTTGGCGCCGTAGGCGATGGCCTGGCTGATGATCGAGAGGCTGTCAGCGCTATGTTCGCTAAAGTGGCTATTGACGCTGCTAAATCGATAAAAAAACGCCAGGTCAGAATGGCGAATGTTTATAGATTGACGCTGGGTACGGCTTGGCAGCCTTTGCAGATCCCCAGCAACTGCCATGTTTATGGCGGTGGTGAAATTCACCTGGATGACGATACGCCTCAAATCAACATTTTTAATACCGTTGAACAGTCGAATTTTATCGTAGAAGATCTGAGGATCACGAGAAAGGCGACTCAGAAAGATGCAGATCCTATTTGGTGGTACGCCACTCGCGCGTGTACCGGCATGGCTTTCACCCGTTGTGAAAACTTCACCGTGAGAAATTGCGTCATCAGTATGCATACTGATGCTTTGGGCCTTTCTGACTGTACGTCCGTTACTCTTGAGAACAATTTACTTAAAGATCTGGGAGAGGAACCTATCGCGGTTCGTGGCGGCCGCCATATCACGATCCAGAATAACGAGCTGACGAATCACCAGGGCGACGGGATCCTGCTGAAAACGGGCGTGAACAGAGAGGCTTATGACATCTTAATCGTGAACAATCATATTCACGATGGGCACAAGCCTGCGAAACCGGCAGGGGCAGGGCACACGCAAAGAGGGGGCGGGGTGACGCTCAATAACGAGGTGACCGGCACGCCTCATTCATTCACTAACCTGACCGTTGCCAATAACCATATTGTTAATACCAGCTATGGCATCGCACTGGGTGGAATCAGTGACATTAATATCTCTAATAACTACATCAAAAGGATCGAAAGGTTCGGCATTCAGATAGACTATTCCTTAGTAAATAACCCCACCCAAATTCCTACGAATAATTCACGGATTATTGGGAATCACGTTGAAGATACCGTTGAGAATGGCATCGATTATCACGGCAATAACGATATTTCTGTCGCGGAGTCTGTTATCGCAGATAACTTTTTAAATTTCTGTGGTACCTCCACGGCGTCGGCCTTCAATGGCATTGCCGCAACGGAGGCAACCCTTTCAGGCAATATTATCAATAACTGTAAGGTCGCCCTGTTCGCCAATAGCTGCGTGATGACCGGTAACAAAATAACCCACTCCGGATGGACCAGTAGCCAGGTGTGGATCAAGCTCTATGGCGACCGCACGGTGTTTTCCGGCAATCGGGTAACGGACTCTGATTTTGGTTATATCCGCTTTTTGAATGGGAAAAACGCTATTATCGAAGGGAATGTGATTAAGCTTGCTGCGCCTGCTCGGGCACTGGAGTTAGGCGGGGCATTTGACGAAACGACCCTCATTGGCAAGAACGTCTGGGATTGCGCTTTTAAACCGATTCTCTCTACGATTGCTGGGGTAACGGGCAATCGACTTATTCAATATTCCTTCCCGAATGAAGGCGTGGGTCACATTACCCCTCAGATGTTCGGTGCGAAAGGCGATTGGAATGATACAGCTGGCGTTGGGACGGATGATACGCAGGCGTTTAAACAGGCTATCGCCTATGCGATTAATCAAGGCTACAAGAAGCTCTATGTTCCTGCCGGCAACTATTACATTACGGATACGTTAAATTTAGGGGGGGAAAACTACACCGGAGATAAAGGCATTGCGATAGAGGGTGAAAATTGGATTAGCACGAAATTCTTCTTTAAGCCGACGTCTAATGATCATGCGTGTTTTGAGTCGAAAGGCGGTTCCGGGATCCATACCAACAGATATATCAGCGACGTGACGATTACGCCGGCCAAGGGCGCGTTATATACGGGCACCGGCTATCGGATAAATGGTTCCTGCTTCATGCGGCATGAAAGACTGCTGATTATGAAGTTTTTTGTGAACCTACATCTGTTGAACGGCTATACCGGTGCGTTTACCGAGTTCGTCAGTTTTCACTCTTGCCGGTTCCACCGCGGCCTGTCCAATATATTGATGGAGAGTAATGGCGGGGATAGCTCCTTCCACGGCGTGGGGTTCCACGAAATTCAATGTCAGATAAAAGTCTCCGGCAATCCGGGCGATGGTGGCACAAATACGGATGCCGGCGTAGGGCTGGAGCTGAGAGGAAACGCCAACAGGGTGCGGTGGTACAACGGTTTCTGCTATATCCACCTGTTCGGCGGCGTCGGCGCTACGGCTATTAAACTCACCCGAACCGACACCGATAACATCTTGGGGCAGTTTACTTGCGAAGGTGAAGCTATTCTTCAGAGTGATGGAAGCACTTTTGAATGCCGAGGCGGTTTCTATAATGTGAGTAATACCACTTACAATGTGGCGGCAGAGCCGGTAAACGGCATCGCGGCGGCATTTGTATTTGATAACATGATGAGCAATACGACAAGATTCGCCAACGCGGCAATCGCCGATATGGTTCCGAGGCAGCTTCCGTGGTCCTTGGCGGACAGAGCCAGCAATGGCGCTTATCCAGCCATTTTTCATGGCATCAAGGGTGAATCCGATAACCTGTTCTATGCCGCCAGAGGGGGGAATACCAACTACCATTACTTTGGCGGCATTTCTCCAGGCAATAACCTTCAGGGATTTGAACCAGGCATCAGGTTGGCTCAGGACGGGGCTTCTTTAATTAGTTTTGCACCTAAGTTTACGCTCGGCGCTAATAACAATACGACCAGCAGTGGCGTATCCATCTCCCCTGCGGATTTTTCGCCGCAAAAGGATATCGCGACCGCCTTAGGACAACCTTCATTTAAATGGAGCGGGTTGTACACTAAGCAGTTAACGGTTGCGGATAATGGCATTTACCCGGCCGGCAACGGCGCTTACCCTATTGGCGGGCCGAATAACCAATTCTCCTCTGGCCACATAAAAGTGTTGAATATTTATGATTCAGCAAACGTGAACGGAGATCCCATAGGTGTCAGAGTCGCCGTCCCCGCTTCGGCCACCGCCCCCGGTAAAGTCGGCCAATGGTCGGCAGATTCCGCATTCTTTTATGTTTGTACGGCGGCCAATACCTGGAGAAGGATCGCGTTAGAAAATTGGTAGCAACCTGGCCCGCAACATATTACGTATTGATCCCCATCGGCCTCTGGGGCGGCGAGTGTCGTCGCCCCGGTTTTCCCTCTGTGTCATCCCGCCATTGCACTCTTTTTGTTCTCCCGCTGCGCGCCGCTGGTGCAGGCCGCTCGCCGTCGCTGTCATAAGTTTTAATTATAGTTTATTGAAATCATGAGATTAAAAATTGGCACGCCGGTTGCTCTGTTGAATCCCATCTTGTGTACCAGATGGAATTCAGCCGATGAGCGACCCTGTTGAAGCGTGCGGTTTTACCCTCAGTGAATGGCAGCACCATTATCAAACCCGTCCGGCGGGCGAGCGCCTCGCCTGCGTCAGCGCGACGATCGAAACGCTGATCGCCGGGCTGAACCCGGACGATAACGCCTGGCTGTATCTCGCCACGCCGGCGCAGCGCGAGCAGCAGTATCGGCAGCTCGCGCAGTTGCTGGCGGCGGTCGACGGCGATCTCAGTCGCCTGCCGCTGTTCGGCGTGCCCTTCGCCATCAAAGACAATATTGACGTCGGCGGCTGGCCAACCAGCGCCGCCTGCCCGGCGTTCACCTATCAGGCTGCGGCGGACGCCACCGTGGTCGCCAACCTGCGCGCCGCCGGAGCGATCGCCCTCGGTAAAACCAACCTCGACCAGTTTGCTACCGGGTTGGTGGGCACCCGCTCACCTTATGGCGCGGTGGTCAACAGCTTCGACAGCCGCTACGTCAGCGGCGGTTCCAGCTCCGGCTCCGCCTCGGTGGTGGCGCGCGGCCTGGTGCCGTTCGCGCTGGGCACTGACACCGCCGGATCGGGGCGCGTGCCCGCCGGGTTCAACAACATCGTCGGGCTGAAGCCGACCAAGGGCCGGTTGTCCAACCGCGGCGTGGTGCCGGCCTGCCGGTTGAACGATACGGTGTCGGTCTTCGCGCTGACGGTGGCCGATGCGGCGCAGGTGGCGGAACTGGCGAGCGGCTTTGACGAAGCAGATCCGTATTCCCGCCTCGATCCGCATACCGCGCCGGCGGATATTCCCGCCGCGCCGCGTTTCGCCATCCCCGCCCAGCTGGAGTTTTTCGGTGACGTTCAGGCCGAGCGGGCGTTTCACCGTGCGCTGGCGCAGCTGCAGGCGGGCGGCGCCACGCTGGAACCCCTCGATTTCGCGCCGTTTCGCACCCTGGCGGAGCAGCTGTATTACGGCCCTTGGGTGGCGGAGCGCACGGTGGCGATTGAGCAGGTGCTGGAAGCGAGCCCGCAGGCTATCGACCCGGTGGTGCGCGGCATCGTCGGCAACGGCCTGGGCTACAGCGCCTGCGACGCCTACAAGGCGGAATACCTGCGCGCCGAGTTGGCGCGGCAAATTGCCCAGCGGCTGGCGCCGTTCGACGCGCTGGTGGTGCCGACCGCGCCCACCATCCGCACCCTGGCGGAGATGGCGCAGGAACCGGTGTTGTTCAATTCGCAGTTCGGCACTTACACCAATTTCACCAACCTGGCCGATCTGAGCGCGCTGGCGTTGCCAGGGCCGCTGCGCGAAGACGGTCTGCCGGCGGGCATCACCCTGATTGCGCCCGCCTGGCATGACCGGGCGCTGGCGGCGTTTGGCCTGCGCTGGCAACGGCAAAGCGCCTTACCGCTCGGGGCTACCGGCCGGGCACTGCCGCCGCAGCCCGCGCCGGCGCCGTCTTCGGGACACGTGCGTCTGGCGGTAGTGGGCGCTCACCTCAGCGGTATGCCGCTCAACGTCCAGCTGACGCAGCGCGACGCGGTGCGGGTGGAGCAAACCGTCACCGCCCCCTGTTACCGCCTCTACGCGCTGGCTGATACCGAGCCGCCGAAGCCGGGGCTGGCGCGCGTGGCGCAGGGAGCGGCGATCCGTCTTGAGCTGTGGGACATCCCGCTGGCCCGTTTCGGCGAGTTTGTGGCGGAAATCCCGGCGCCCTTGGGCATCGGCACGCTGCTGCTGGCGGACGGCCGGCGGGTGAAGGGGTTTATCTGCGAAGCCTGGGCGCTGGAAGGCGCCACGGATATCACTGAGTTTGGCGGCTGGCAGCCTTATGTCGCCAGCCTTAAGGGGCACGAACATGTTTAATACCGTACTGATTGCTAACCGCGGCGAAATTGCCTGCCGTGCCATTCGTACCCTGAAACGCCTGGGCGTCACCAGCGTGGCGGTTTATTCCGACGCCGACCGCAATGCGCCGCACGTCACCGAAGCCAATAAGGCGGTGGCGCTCGGCGGCGACAAGGCCGCCGACAGCTACCTGCGCATCGACAAGATCCTTGCGGCCGCCGCTGCCACCGGCGCGCAGGCGATCTACCCCGGCTACGGCTTTTTGTCCGAGAGCGCCGAGTTTGCCGAAGCCTGCGAGGCGGCGGGCATCGCCTTTATCGGCCCGACGGCGGCGCAGATCCGCGAGTTCGGCCTCAAGCACCGGGCGCGCGAGCTGGCGGCGTTGGCCGGGGTGCCGATGACGCCGGGCACCGGCTTGCTGGAGAGCGTTGAGCAGGCGGTTACCGCCGCCGCGCGCATCGGCTACCCGGTGATGCTGAAAAGCACCGCCGGCGGTGGCGGCATCGGCCTGACGCGCTGTGACGACGAGGCGGCGCTGCGCGACGCCTACGACAGCGTCAAACGGCTGGGAGAACAGTTCTTCCGCGACGCCGGCGCCTTTATCGAACGTTTCGTCGATCGGGCGCGCCACGTCGAGGTACAGATTTTCGGCGACGGCCAGGGGCGGGTGGTAGCGCTCGGCGAGCGCGATTGCTCGCTGCAGCGCCGCAACCAAAAGGTGGTGGAAGAAACCCCGGCGCCACACCTGCCGGCGGCGACCCGCCAGGCGCTGCATCGGGCGGCGGTGGCGCTGGGCGAGTCGGTGAATTACTGCAGCGCCGGCACCGTGGAATTCATTTACGATGCCGCGCGCGACGAGTTTTACTTCCTGGAAGTGAACACCCGCTTACAGGTCGAGCATCCGATCACTGAGATGGTCACCGGCCTGGATCTGATCGAAGGCATGCTGCAGGTGGCGGCGGGCGACGCGCTGGATTGGGCGGCGGTGCAACGCGCGCCGCAGGGTGTGGCGATTGAAGTGCGCCTCTACGCCGAAGACCCGCTGAAGAACTTCCAGCCCAGCCCCGGCGTGCTGACCGAGGTGCATTTCCCCGCCGACGTGCGCCTCGACGGTTGGGTGGCGACCGGCAGCGAAGTCTCGGCGTTTTACGACCCGATGATCGCCAAGCTGATCGTGCACGGCGCGGATCGGGAGCAGGCGCTGGAAAAACTGCGCGTGGCGCTGGCGGCGACCCGTTTGCACGGCATCGCCACCAACCTCGACTATCTGCGGCAGGTGATCGCCACGCCGCAATTTCAGCGCGGCGAGGTCTGGACGCGCCTGCTGGACGATGTGCGTTTCCAGCCGCACTGCCTCGAAGTGCTGCAACCCGGCACCTACAGCAGCGTGCAGGATTATCCCGGCCGTCTCGGCTATTGGGACATCGGCGTGCCGCCATCCGGGCCGATGGACGACTTCGCGTTCCGGCTGGCCAACCGCATCGTCGGCAACCACCCGGCGGCCGCCGGGCTCGAGTTTACCCTGCAGGGGCCGACGCTGCGTTTTCACTGCGACGCCACCATCGCGCTGACGGGTGCCAGCTGCCCGGCCGATTTGGACGGCGAAGCGGTCGCTTACTGGCGGCCGATCGCGGTGCGGGCCGGGCAGGTGCTGACGCTGGGGCGCGCCACGCACGGCTGCCGCACCTATCTGGCGGTACGCAACGGCTTTGACGTGCCGGTGTATCTCGGCAGCCGCTCCACCTTTGCGCTCGGGCAGTTTGGCGGCCACGCCGGGCGCACCTTGCGCGTGGCGGACATGCTGGCGCTCGCCCAACCGGCGCTGGCCGCCAGCACCACGCCGGCGCCGATCGCCGCGCCGCAGGCGATGGACGACAGCCTGATCCCGCACTACGGCGACCAGTGGCACATCGGCGTGCTGTACGGGCCGCACGGCGCGCCGGACTTTTTTACCGCCGAATCAATAGAGGCCTTCTTCGCCACCGACTGGCAGGTGCATTACAACTCCAACCGTCTCGGCGTGCGCCTGGCGGGGCCGAAGCCCGAATGGGCGAGAGAGGACGGCGGCGAAGCCGGTTTGCATCCTTCCAACGTGCACGACTGCGAGTACGCCATCGGCGCGATCAATTTCACCGGCGACTTCCCGGTGATCCTGACCCGCGACGGGCCCAGCCTCGGCGGCTTCGTCTGCCCGGTGACCATCGCCAAGGCCGAGCTGTGGAAAGTGGGGCAGGTGAAGCCGGGCGACCGCATCCGGTTCCATCCGATCGGCTTTCGCCAGGCGCAGTCGCTGGAGCAGGCACAGCTTGGCAGCATCGAAGCGCTGGCGGCAGTGAAGGCCATCACCCTGCCGCCGCCGGATCTGGCCCCGGCGGAGACCGTTTCCGCCGCGGTGCTGGCGGCGCTGCCGGCGGCGGAAGGGCGCCCGGCGGTGGTGTATCGCCAGGCGGGGGACGGTTACATCCTGATGGAATACGGCGACAACGTGCTCGATCTGGCGCTGCGGCTGCGCATCCATCTGCTGATGCAGTCGCTGCGGCAGGAGGCGATACCGGGCGTGGCGGAGCTGGCGCCGGGCGTGCGTTCGCTGCAGATCCGCTACGACAGCCGGCTGATAAGCCAGGCCGACCTGTTGCAGCGCCTGCTGGCGCGCGAACGGGCGCTGGGGGACGTCAGCCGCCTGAAGGTGCCGACGCGCACCGTCTGGCTGCCGATGGCGTTCGAGGATTCGGCCACGCTGGGCGCGGTGGATCGCTATCAGCAGACGGTGCGCGCTTCGGCGCCCTGGCTGCCGAACAATGTCGATTTCATCCAGCGCATCAACGGCCTGAGCCGACGCGAACAGGTACGCGACATTCTGTTCGACGCCAGCTATCTGATCCTCGGGCTGGGGGACGTCTACCTCGGCGCGCCCTGCGCGGTGCCGCTCGATCCGCGCCATCGCCTGCTGAGCTCCAAATATAACCCGGCGCGCACCCACACCGCCGAAGGGACGGTCGGCATCGGCGGCATGTACATGTGCATCTACGGCATGGATTCGCCGGGCGGTTACCAGCTGGTGGGGCGCACGCTGCCGATCTGGAACAAATTCCTCAAAAACCCGCAGTTCACCGCCGGTGAGCCCTGGCTGCTGCGCTTCTTCGATCAGGTGCGCTTCTACCCGGTCAGTGAGCAAGAGTTGGACGAACAGCGCGAAGCGTTCCGTGAAGGGCGCATGCAGGTGCGCATCGAAGAGAGCGAATTCGACTTCGCTGCCTACACCGATTTCCTGGCCGACAACGCGGAGGCGATCGCCGACTTCCAGCATCGCCAGCAGCAGGCGTTCAGCGCCGAAGTGGCGCGCTGGCGCAGCGATGACGACGAGGCCGAGGCGCAGCTGTTGCCGCCGGAGGAAGAAGACGCCATCGACGGCGATCTGGTCAGCGCCGATCTGAACGGCAGCGTGTGGAAGATCCTGGTGGAGCCGGGGCAGGCGGTGGCGGCCGGGCAGCCGCTGATCGTGGTCGAGGCGATGAAGATGGAATTGGCGGTCACCGCGCCGCGCGCCGGGATCGTCAAACGCATCAGCTGCCGGCAGGGGCGGCCGGTCGGGCCGGGCGACGCCCTGCTGTGGCTGGAAAAAGCGGTCTGAACGGAGGGGCGATGATGCAAATCACCAACGGGGAGCACAAGGCGCGGCCTGAGGGGCTGGCGGAGCGCATTTATCTGCAGCTCAAGGCCGACATCTTCGAGTTTCGCCTGCTGCCGGGCGATCGCTTCAGCGAAAGCGACGTGGCGCAGCGTATGGCGGCCAGCCGCACGCCGGTGCGTCAGGCGCTGTTTCGGCTGGAGCGCGAAGGCTATGTTGAGGTGCTGTTTCGCAGCGGCTGGCAGGTGCGGCCGTTCGACTTCGCCTACTTCGAAGAGCTGTACGACCTGCGCATCGTGCTGGAACAAGAGGCGGTGAAACGGCTGTGCGAATGGCCGGCCGGGGAAACGCCGGCCGCGCTGGCGGCGCTGAACCGTTTTTGGACAGAAGCGCCGCGTCTGGCGGACGGCCAGGCGGTGTCGCAGCACGATGAGCAGTTTCATCAGGCGTTGGTGGCCGCAGCGGGCAACGGCGAGATGGCGCGCATTCACCGCGAGCTGACCGAAAAGATCCGCATCATTCGCCGGCTGGATTTCACCCAGCAGGCGCGGGTGGACGCCACCTACCGCGAACACGCCGCCATTTTGCAGGCGATCCTGCAGCGGCAAAGCGGGGCGGCGCAAGCGCTGCTCGGCGAGCATATCGCCGTCAGCAAGGCAGAGGTACGAAAAATAACGCTGCACATGTTGCATCAGGCGCGGGCCCAGCAGCCCGCGCGCTCGGCGCAACGATTTTGATTTCACACACATCAGGAGTTTGAACTATGCAACGTCGTCGTTTTATCAAAGCTTTTGCGCTGTCCGCCGCCGCTATCGGCCTGGGCCTGGCCTGGAGCGCGCAGGCCGCCGACACCATCAAGGTCGGCATTCTGAGTTCGCTCTCCGGCACCATGGCGATTTCCGAGACGCCGCTGAAGGATGTGGCGCTGATGACCATCGACGAGATCAATGCCAAAGGCGGGGTGCTCGGCAAAAAGCTGGAGCCGGTGGTGGTGGATCCGGCCTCCAACTGGCCGCTGTTCGCCGAGAAGGCGCGCCAGCTGCTGAGCCAGGATAAGGTGGCGGCGGTGTTCGGCTGCTGGACCTCGGTGTCGCGCAAGTCGGTGCTGCCGGTGTTTGAGGAGCTGAACGGGCTGCTGTTCTACCCGGTGCAATACGAAGGCGAAGAGATGTCGCCGAACGTGTTCTATACCGGTGCGGCACCGAACCAGCAGGCGATCCCGGCGGTGGAATACCTGCTGAGCGAGGACGGCGGCGGCGCCAAGCGCTTCTTCCTGCTGGGCACCGATTACGTCTATCCGCGCACCACCAACAAGATCCTGCGCGCCTTCCTGCACAGCAAAGGCGTGCAGGACAAGGATATCGAAGAGGTCTACACGCCGTTCGGCTACAGCGATTACCAGACCATCGTCGCCAACATCAAGAAGTTTGCCGCCGGCGGCAACACGGCGGTGATCTCCACCATCAACGGCGACTCCAACGTACCGTTCTACAAAGAGCTGGCCAACCAAGGCGTCAAGGCCACCGACGTGCCGGTGATCGCCTTCTCGGTCGGCGAGGAAGAGCTGCGCGGCATCGACACCCAACCGCTGGTGGGCAACCTGGCGGCCTGGAACTACTTCGAATCGCTGGATAACCCGACCAACAAGCAGTTTGTCAGCCAGTGGAAAGCCTACGCCAAGGCGCACAACCTGCCGAATTACGCCACCGCGGTGACCAACGATCCGATGGAGGCGACCTACGTCGGCCTCCACATGTGGGCGCAGGCGGTGGAAAAGGCCGGCACCACCGACGTCGATAAGGTGCGCGCCGCGATGGCCGGGCAAACCTTCGCCGCGCCGTCGGGCTTCACGCTGACCATGGACCAGACCAACCACCATCTGCACAAGCCGGTGATGATTGGCGAGATCGAAGGCAACGGCCAGTTCAACGTGGTGTGGCAGACCGAAGCGCCGGTGCGCGCGCAGCCGTGGAGCCCGTATATCGCCGGCAACGACAAGAAGCCGGATTACCCGGTGAAGGGCGGCAAGTAACGTCACTCAGCGCCGGCGCGGCCCAACGCCCGCCGGCCCAACAGAAGAGGCAGCTGATGCAATCTCCGTTTTTATCTTCTCTGCGCGTCGGGCTGTGGCTGCTGTGCGCCTGGCCCCTGCTGGTGCAGGCCGGGCCGGCCGATGAGTTTGCGGCGGCCAACCGTGCGCAGCAGGCCAAACTGCTGCAGGCCTGGGCGGCTGAGCCGGACGCCGCGCGCCTGCCGCTGCTGCAGGGGCTGCAGCAGGAAACCGTGGCGATCGACGGGGCGAAGCGCGCCTTTATCCGCCAGGGCGATCGCTATCTGCCGCTCGAGGGCGAGGCGGCACCGGTTGGCGAACTGAAGAAGGTGTGGCTGAACAACCGGCTGCGCATTCTGATTGCCAACGCATTGTCGGCGCAGCGGCTGGTCAGCGCGGACGCGGCGGTGCGGCTGCAGGCGGCGAGCGCGCTGCAGCGCGAAGCGAACGGCGAGCAGCTGCCGCTGTTGGCTCGGCAGCTGGCGCGGGAAACAGACCCGCAGGTGCATCAGGCGCTGAGCCTGGCGCTGGCTAACCTGCAGCTGACCGACGGCAATCCGCAGGTGCGTTTCAATGCGGTGCGGCTGTTGGGCGAATCGGGCGAGCCGGAAACCCGCGCCCGACTGCAAGCGTTGACCGACGCCGCCCACGAGCCGGACGCCGCGGTGCGCGCCGAGGCGCAACGCAGCCTGCAGCAGGTGCAGCACCGCCTGATGATCGGCGATCTGCTCGGCCAGGCGTTCAGCGGCCTGTCGCTCGGTTCGATCCTGCTGCTGGCGGCGCTCGGGCTGGCGATCACCTACGGCCTGCTCGGCGTCATCAATATGGCGCACGGCGAAATGCTGATGCTCGGCGCCTATTCCGCCTACCTGGTGCAGGGGCTGTTTCAGCAGTTTGCGCCGCAGTGGCTGGCGCTCTACCCGCTGGCGGCGCTGCCGGTGGCGTTCGCCATCACCGCCGGGATCGGCATGCTGCTTGAGCGCACGGTGATCCGCCACCTGTACGGCCGGCCGCTGGAAACCCTGCTGGCCACCTGGGGCATCAGCCTGGTGCTGATCCAGCTGGTGCGGGTGCTGTTCGGGGCGCAGAACGTCGAGGTCGCCAACCCGGCGTGGCTGTCGGGCGGCGTGCAGCTGTTGCCGAACCTGGTGCTGCCGTGGAACCGCATCGCGGTGATCGCGTTCGTGCTCTTGGTGCTGGCGATGACCTGGCTGCTGCTGAACAAGACCCGGCTCGGCATGAACGTGCGCGCGGTGACGCAAAACCGCGCGATGGCGGCCTGCTGCGGCGTGCCCACCGGGCGGGTGGACATGCTGGCCTTCGGGCTGGGATCCGGCATCGCCGGGCTCGGTGGGGTGGCGCTGTCGCAGTTGGGCAACGTCGGGCCGGAGCTGGGGCAAGGTTACATCATCGATTCGTTCCTGGTGGTGGTGCTCGGCGGCGTCGGTCAGCTGGCGGGGACGGTGGCGGCGGCTTTCGGCCTCGGCATCGTCAACAAGATCCTCGAGCCGCAGATCGGCGCCGTGTTGGGCAAGATCCTGATCCTGGTGCTGATCGTTCTGTTTATTCAAAAGCGCCCGCAGGGGCTGTTCGCCCTCAAGGGCAGGGTGATTGACTGATGAGCCAACCATTGACCGTAACCGGCGTGCAGAAAGCGCCCCGGCTGGCGTTGAGCATCGGCGGGCTGGCGTTGCTGGCACTGCTGGTGATGCCGTTCATGACGCTGTTGCCGGCGGATCATCCGCTGGCGGTGTCCACCTATACCCTGACGCTGGCGGGCAAGATCCTGTGCTACGCGGTGGTGGCGGTGGCGCTCGATCTGGTGTGGGGCTATGCCGGGCTGCTGTCGCTCGGCCACGGGCTGTTCTTCGCGCTCGGCGGCTACGCCATGGGCATGTACCTGATGCGACAGGCGGCGGGCGACGGGCTGCCGGCGTTTATGGCGTTCCTCTCCTGGAATGAGCTGCCGTGGTTCTGGAGCGGCACCCAGCATTTCGCCTGGGCGCTGTGCCTGATCGTGCTGGTGCCGGGCCTGCTGGCCTTCCTGTTCGGCTACTTCGCCTTTCGCTCGAAAATCAAAGGGGTGTATTTCTCGATCATGACCCAGGCGCTGACCTATGCCGGCATGCTGCTGTTCTTTCGCAACGAGACCGGCTTCGGCGGCAATAACGGCTTTACCGGTTTCACCACGCTGCTCGGCTTTCCCATCACCGCCGCCGGCACGCGGGTAGCGCTGTTCCTGGCGACGGTGCTGCTGCTGGCCGCCAGCCTGGCCATCGGCTTTGCGCTGGCGCGCAGCAAATTCGGCCGGGTGCTGACCGCGGTGCGCGATGCGGAAAACCGGCTGACCTTCTGCGGCTACGATCCGAAGGGTTTCAAGCTGTTCGTCTGGACGCTGTCGGCGGTGCTGTGCGGGCTGGCCGGCGCGCTCTATGTGCCGCAGGTCGGCATCATTAACCCCGGCGAAATGTCGCCGACCAACTCGATCGAGGCCGCCATCTGGGTGGCGCTCGGCGGGCGCGGCACGCTGGTGGGGCCGCTGCTCGGCGCCGGCATCGTCAACGGCGCCAAGAGCTGGTTCACCATGGCCATTCCCGAATACTGGCAGTTCTTCCTCGGCCTGATGTTTATCGTCGTCACGCTGTTTCTGCCCAAAGGGGTGATCGGCCTACTGCGCCGGAGGAAAACCTCATGAAAGCGATGCAAGTGACCGACGAGCTGTTTACCCACCCGTTGCCGGCGGATAAATACCGGCAGCAAACCGATCCGGTGCTGCAGCTCGACAACGTCAACGTCAGCTTCGACGGTTTTCGCGCGCTGACCGATCTGTCGCTGCGCATTGGCGTCGGCGAACTGCGCTGCGTGATCGGCCCTAACGGCGCCGGCAAGACCACGTTGATGGATGTGATCACCGGCAAGACCCGGCCGGACAGCGGCAGGGTGTTTTACGATCAGACCGTCGATCTGACCCGGCTGGCGCCGATGCAGATCGCCCACGCCGGCATCGGCCGCAAGTTTCAAAAACCGACGGTGTTCGAGGCGCTGACGGTGTTCGAAAATCTGGAGATCGCGCAGAAAACCCGCAAATCGGTGTGGGCCTGCCTGCGCGCTCGCCTGAGCAGCGAACAGCGCGACCGCATCGACGAGATGCTGAAGATCCTGCGGCTGGGGCATGAACGCCACCGGCCCGCCGGGCTGTTGTCCCACGGGCAGAAACAGTTTCTCGAGATCGGCATGCTGCTGGTGCAGGAACCGCACCTGCTGCTGCTCGACGAACCTGCGGCCGGCATGACCGACGCCGAAACCGACTACACCGCCGAACTGTTCCGCGAGCTGGCGGGCAAGCATTCGCTGATGGTGGTGGAACACGATATGGGGTTTGTGGAAACCATTGCCGATCGCGTGACGGTGCTGCACCAGGGGCAGGTGCTGGCGGAAGGATCGCTGGCGCAGGTGCAGGCCGATGAACGGGTGATTGAGGTATATCTGGGGCGCTGAGGAGGCGTAACGATGCTGCAGGTAGAGGAATTGAATCAATATTACGGCGGCAGCCACATTCTGCGCGGCCTGTCGTTCGAGGCGCGCATCGGCGAGGTGACCTGCCTGCTGGGGCGCAACGGCGTGGGCAAGACCACGCTGCTGAAATGCCTGATGGGGCTGGTCCCGGCGCGCAGCGGCAGCGTCCGCTGGCAGGGCGAAACCATCACCGGTAAAAAACCGCATCAGCGGGTGCAGGCGGGCATCGCCTATGTGCCGCAGGGGCGGGAGATTTTCCCGCGCCTGACGGTGGAGGAAAATCTGCTGATGGGGCTGGCGCGCTTTTCCGGCGCCGCTGCGCGCACGGCGCCGGATCCGATCTATGACTTGTTTCCGGTACTGCGGCAAATGAAGGATCGGCGCGGCGGCGATCTCTCCGGCGGGCAGCAGCAGCAGCTGGCGATCGGCCGGGCGCTGGCCTGCCGGCCGCAGCTGCTGATCCTCGACGAGCCGACGGAAGGGATCCAGCCTTCGGTGATCAAGGAGATCGGCGCGGTGATCAAGCAGCTGGCGGCGAAGGGCGATATGGCGATCCTGCTGGTGGAACAGTTCTATGACTTTGCCGCCGATCTGGCGGACAGCTATCTGGTGATGTCGCGCGGCAGCATCGTGCAGCGCGGCGCCGGCAGCAATATGGAACAGGACGGTGTACGCGGGCTGGTGGCGATTTGAACGAGGCAAAGGGAGCCGCATGTCTGAAAGTCGTGCAGCTGTTTCTCCTTGCGGATGTTATGGACTAATCTAAAAGGCGTTTTTTATTAATCCCTTGCCATGGATAGCTAACATCATCATGAACGAAATCACTGTGTCACGCCTCGGTTGCATCGTCCTGTCCCTGTTTCCGGCCCTGTGGGGGCTGTTCAGCCTGTTGAACAATACGGCGGATTTCACCGGCACCGCGCGCAATGCGGTGGGCCCGCTGCTCGCCATGCAAGATACCTATCAGACGCCGGGGTTGATGTGGCGCGCGATCAGCGCTGACTGGGCCTGCATGTTGGGGTTGGCTGTCATCACCACGCTGGAAACGCTGGCGGGCCTATTCGCGGCCGCAGGCGTGGTGCTGATGATCGGGCGATTGAGAGGCCCTTACGCCGCTTTCGCCAAGGGCAAAGCCTGGGCCATGCTGGGGGCGATTTGCGCAATTGCGGTGTGGGGCGTCGGCTTTATGGTGCTCGCCGGCGACTGGTTCATGGCCTGGCAGGCCAAGAAGGATCCGCTGGCGGGGCAGCTGGGGGCGCTGATCTACCTGGCGCCCAATGCGTTTGCCTTACTGTTCCTGATGCTGCAGCGGGAGCCGCGCTAAACGACGGCGGAGCGGGGCGCGGTTACAGCGCCTTGCTCATATACCAGATGCCTATCGAGCCCTGGGCGCTGGTGTAGCAGGTCTCGCCACAAATGCTCAATCCCTGGCGCTGATAAAAGCGTTGGGCGCCGGTGTTACGTTGCAGCACTTCCAGCCACAGCGTCTTCTGCCGGCGCTCGATGGCCCGCTGTTGCACCTGTTCGAACAGGCGCTGGCCATAGCCGTTGCCGGCATGGCCCGGCAGGAAATAGATTTTCTGCAGCTCTGCGCCGCGGGTTTGCGTTGGCGCCAACAGGCTGTCGACGTTGAGCCGCGCATAGCCGACCAGGGCGTCATCCTCATAGGCCAACAGCCAGCACACGTCGGGATCGCGCAGCGTCCGTTCCAGCGCGGAGACGGAAAAATCCTCGGCGAGAAAGGCCTCGAGCTCGTGCGGGTAGCGCCACAGCTCACCGAAGTGCGCGCGATAGGTGCGGATGCCGATATCGCGCACCTGCGTTAAATCTTCCAGCAATGCCTGACGGACGGTGAACATGAATGAACCTCATCGAAGCGGGAACCGATGAGTATAGCGAGTTAATTTTCAAGATGTCGCGGCGTTTCACGACGAAAACCCAGGCCGATGATGCGGCCGAACAGGCGCGGCAGCCAGCGGCTGTTGCCGACGCGGGCGATCAGGCGCGAACCGCCCGCCGCGCGGCGTTCGCCCGGCTTGCGCTGGCTCATTTTGATCTGCAAAAACTGGATGGCCCGGGTGGGGAATTCGCGCCGGCGCTGCACGCTCAGCAGATGCTTCAGCTGCAGCCGATGCTGGCGCAGCGGCGGGATCAGGGCGTTGGCGGCGGCCACCGCGTCCTGAATCGCCAGGTTGACGCCCACGCCGCCGATCGGTGACATGGCGTGCGCGGCGTCGCCGATGCACAGCACCCCCGGTTTGGCCCAGCGATCCAGACGATCGATGCGGATGCTCAGCAGCTTCACCTGATCCCACTCGACGATCTCCTGCAGGCGATCGTCCTGGAATGGCGCCACCTCGGCGAGGTGCAGCAAAAATTTCTCCAGGCCGCTGCGGCGGATCGCGTCGAAGCTGCCTTTATCGATCGAGTAGCCGCACTGCCAGTAGTCGCCGCGGTCGATCATGATGAAGTTCTGCTTCGGCCCGGTATGGCCCATCGACCAGGCCGGATCGCCCGGCTGCTTGCTGAGCTTCATCCACAATACGTCGCGCGGCGCGCCGAAGGATCGGCTGCTGAGCGCCGCCTGTTCGCGCACTACCGAGTTGCGGCCGTCGGTGCCGACCACCAACTGGCTGCGCACGCGGATCGGGCCTTCTGGCGTGTCGGCCAGCACGCCGCACACCTGGCCGCGGTCGTACAGCAGCTGGTGAACCTGCGTTGAGGTCAGCAGCCTAAAGTTGGGGAAGGCGGCGGCCTGCTGCGCCAAAAAGTTGAGGAACTCCCACTGTGGCATAAAGGCGATAAATTTGCAGCGCGTCGGCAGGCGGGTGAAATCCGCCAGCTTGATGTCGCGTCCGGCGACTTCGGCATGCAGGGATTCGGCGCGCTGGTGTGGCAGCGTCAGCAGTTCGTCGAGCAGGCCCAGCTGGTGCATGACTTCCAGCGTCGACGGATGAATGGTGTCACCGCGAAAATCGCGCAGGAAGTCGGCGTGCTTCTCCAGCACCGTCACGTCGATCCCCGCCCGCGCCAGCAGATAGCCGAGCATTAGCCCGGCGGGGCCGCCTCCCACGATGCAGCAGGTGGTGGCGTAAGGTGTGATCGGTGATGACGGCATGGCGCTTGACCCCAGAGAGCGGCCCGCATCCCGCGAACCGCAAATGAATGTTTAATGTTGATAATGATTATCAATATCAGGTTTGACTGTCAACCCGCGGCGCAGTGTGGTCAAAGGGGGCGGACAGATGGCCGACGCGGAACAGCTGGCCGTTTTGCACGGGGGACTGCGGCGGTTCACGCCATAAATCCAGCCGCACTAATCGCCAGTCGGCGGGATCGAACGCCACGATGGAGGCCAGCGCGCCGGGGGCCGCCTGCTGTTGCCGACGCAGCGCAGGCAGATCGCTGTAGGGGGCGATAATCTGCTCCTGACAGGTCGCCCAGGCGGCCCCGGCCAGATGAGGGCGATCGAAATGCGCCAGCCACGGCAGCCAATGATTGACACGCGGCCAGCCGAACGCCTGGCTGAGCCCCCTGAAACCCTCGTCGGTCAGGAAGTCGCTCATGCCGGCGCTGCTGTTCCACAGGTAGAAGGGAGCGTAGAGGTTCTCGGCGCTGCCTTCGCTGCGCTGCGCGTACAGATAGGCTTTGACGATCAGCTGCGGGCAGGCGTCGAGCCGGTGGCCGAAATTGGCGATGCGGCGGCGGACGATGGCCATGTCGTAATCGGCGGGCAGGGTGAAACGGTATTGCATCGCGAGCATAAGGATTCTCCGCAAAGACATTGACCGGGAGAGCGTGACACGCCATCTTTATCAGTAAAATCGGTATTATTTTGATTGATGGTTCAGAAAATCAGGATGGTCAGCATGGGGCGAATAACGTTCGATCTCGAGGATTTGCGCAGCTTTGTTACCGGCGTCGAACTGGGCAGCTTTGCCAAGGCCGCTGAACGGTTAGGGCGCTCGACTTCAGCGGTCAGCGCCCACCTGAAAAAGCTGGAACAGCAGGTTGGCGCGCCGATCCTGCGCAAGGCCGGGCGCGGCATGGTGATGACCGAGGCGGGGGAAACCTTGCTCGGCTACGCGCGCCGTCTGCTGGAGCTCAATGACGAAGCCGCCGCCGCGGTGCGCGGGTTGGATCTGCAGGGCACGGTGCGGCTGGGGCTGCAGGAGGATTTCGGCGAGACGTTTTTGCCGCAGGTATTGGGCAGCTTCGCGCGCGCCAATCCGAAGGTGCGCATCGAGGCGCGCATCGCCCGCAATGCCGAGCTGATCGACTGGGTGCTGAAAGGCCAGCTGGATCTGTCGCTGGCGTGGGATGGCGGTTTGAGCACGCCGTTTCATCAGGCGCTGGGGCAGCGGCAGCTGCACTGGATCGCCTCGCCCGGCTTCGCGCTGGCACCCTGGCGAGAAGGGGATGAGCCGCTTTCGCTGGTGATGTTCGACGCGCCTTGCCTGATGCGCAGCGCGGCGACGCAGGCGCTGGATCGCGCCGGTATTCCCTGGCGCATTGCCTTTACCAGCCGCAGCCTGAACGGCGTTTGGGCGGCGGTGAACGCCGGGTTGGGCGTTACGGTGCGCACGGCGGCGGGTTTGCCGCCCGGCCTGGCGCCGCTGGCGCCCGAACTGCTGCCCGCTCTCGGCCAGCTCGGCGTGGTGCTGCACCGCGCCGAGGATCAGCCTTCCGCCGCCGTGCAGCGGCTGGCGCAGATCGTGGTCGAGCGGATCGGCACTAATCTTTAGCGATAGGCTGCTTGCCGCTCAGCTGGCCCCATTCGCTCCAGGCGCCGTCATACAGCTTGACCTGCGGCGCGCCGAGCGACAGCAGGCCGAACGCCAGTACCGCCGCCGTCACGCCGGAGCCGCAGCTGGTGATGATCGGCCCGTTGATGTCCACGCCCTTGTCGCTGAAGGTTTGGCGCAGCGCTTCCAGCGATTTGAAGCGGCCGTTCTCCAGCAGCTCGCCGTACGGAATGTTGATGCTGCCGGGAATATGACCGCGGTGCAGGCCGGGGCGCGGCTCCGGCGCTTCGGCATAAAAGCGCGGCGCGGCGCGCGCGTCGAGAATTTGCACCGGCGTGCCCAACGCCTGTTCCACTTGCCGCATATTCACCACCGCGTCGGCGTTGAACCGGGCGTTGAACGTCTGCGGCTCAGGCTGCGCCGGGCCGGTCTCCAGCGCCTGGCCCAGCGCTGCCCAGCCGTTCAGCCCTTCGTCCAACACGTAAACGTGCCGGGCGCCGAAATTGCGGAAGGTCCACCAGCCGCGCGGCGCGGAGAACTGGTTGCCCTCATCGTAAATCACCAGGGTGTCGCGCTCGCTGATACCCAACTTGCCCACCGCCACGCCAAACTCCGCCGCCGTCGGCAGCATGTGCGGCAGCGCGGTGTTTTTGTCCGCCACCTCGTCGATATCGAAATAGACCGCGCCAGGGATATGGCCGCGTTCGAACTCGGCAAGCATGTCCTTCTTCGGCGTCAGCCCGACCGGCGACATCCGGACGTCGATCACCACCAGATTTTCATCGTTGATATGCTGCGCAAGCCATTGGGGAGTCACCAGAAACGGAGAGTTCATCGTCATTGTTCGCCTGTTGTGAAAACGGATTTTCACTATACACCAGGCCGTGCGGGGATGAAGTATGATGTTCAGTCAAAGAGGATGGGCGGGGAGCGGAGAAAACATGACGGTTCAGGCGTTTGGCGGGGCCAAAATCGCGCTGCTGTGCGACGATCGCTTGCTGGTTTACCAACGGGACGACAAACCGGGCATTCCGTGGCCCGGCCTGTGGGATCTGCCCGGCGGCGGGCGGGAAAACGGCGAAACGCCGCTGCAGTGCGTGCAGCGGGAGACGCAGGAAGAATTCGGCGTGGCGATCGCCGAATGCCAGGTGACCTGGCGGCGGCGCTACGACGGCATCCTGCCCGGCTCCCCGCCGACCTGGTTTATGGCCGGCGAGATCGCCCCGGCGCAGATCGCCGCCATTCGCTTCGGCGATGAAGGCCAGCGCTGGCAGATGATGCCGGTGGCGCAGTTTATTCACCATCCGCAGGGCATCGAACATCTGCGCCGCCGGGTGGCGGAGTTTTTGCTTCAGTCCGTCTGAGGTTGCAGCACGCCGCTCGGCATCAGCCGCTGGATGGTGGCGCCGACCCGCTGCACCGCCTGTTCGATCTCCGCCGTCAGCTTAGGCGCATAGTTGATGCGCAGGCAGTTGCGGTATTTGCCGGCGGCGGAAAAGATGCTGCCGACGGCGATCTGCACGCCCTGCGGCTCAAGATGGCGGTTCAGCCGCAGGGTGTCGAACGCCTCGTCCAGTTCGATCCACAGCATAAAGCCGCCGCGCGGCCGGCTGACGCGGGTGCCGGCCGGGAAGTACTTCAGGATAAGGTCGGTCATGCGGTCGCGGTTCTGCTGGTAGCGGGCGCGCATGCGCCGCAGGTGCTGCAGATAGTGCCCGCCGCGGATAAATTCGGCGATCGCCAGCTGCGGCTGGGTGGCGGTGGCGCCGGAGCCGATAAACTTCATGTGCAGCACCCGCTCCAGGTAGCGGCCGGGCGCGATCCAGCCCACCCGCAGCCCCGGCGCCAGCGTTTTGGAAAACGAGCTGCACAGCAGCACGCGGCCGTCTTCGTCGAACGACTTGATGGTGCGCGGCCGCGGGTAGTGATAGGCGATGTCGCCGTAGACGTCGTCCTCGATGATCGCCGCGTCGTGGCGCTGCGCCAGCGTCAGCAACCGCTGTTTGTGGGCGTCGGGCATGATGTAGCCCAGCGGATTGTTGCAGTTGGGCGTCAGCAGGATGGCCTTGACCGGCCACTGTTCCAGCGCCATCTCCAGCGCCGCCAGGCTGACGCCGGTGAGCGGGTCGGTGGGGATTTCCAGCGCCTTGATACCCAGGCCCTTCAGCGTCTGCATGGTGCCGTGGAAGCAGGGCGAGTCGACCGCCACGATGTCGCCGGGTTGGCAAACGGCGCGCAGTCCGGCGGAAATCGCTTCCTGGCAGCCGGTGGTGATCAGCAACTGGTCGGGGCCGATTTGGCAGCCGGAATCCAGCAGCAGGCGGGCAACCTGTTTGCGCAGCGCGGCCACGCCCTGAATGCTGTCGTAATACAGGCTGCGCAGGTCGCCGTGGCGGGCGGCGTTGCGCAGGGCGACGATCAGCGGTTTCATCGTCGGCTCGGCGATATCCGGCATGCCGCGCCCCAGCTGGATCAGGCCCTCGCGCGGCCGGCTGCGCACCAGCTCCAGCACCTGCTCCCATTGCGAAATGTCTACCGGCCGCTGCACCGGCGCCGTCATGGCAGGCAGCTCGGCCTGCGCGCGCTGCGTATGCACGAAGTAGCCCGACTTCGGCCGCGCTTCCACCAGGCGCTGTTCCTCCAGCAGCCGGTAGGCTTGCTGTACCGTACTGATGCTGACGCCGTGCTCCTGGCTCAGCGTGCGCACCGAAGGCAGGCGGTGGCCGGCCGGATACAGCCCTTGCTGAATACGTTGGCTGAGAATGGCGGCCAGGGTGGCGTAGCGTGTCATACAGAGGCCTCTTATCGGGATGAATGATTAAAAAACCGGTACAGATTCTTTCAAAGTAAACCATTCAGCGGTTTTATTGGCGCATCTGTATGAAAAAAATAGCGCCAGCGTGAATCTGTATTGTTTTTCTCCCGGCGAGCATGATGACTGCAACGCGAAAACATCAGGGAGAATAACAACATGGCTCTTTTTGCTGGTATGCCGCTGCGGCGCTCGGTAGGTTGGTCACGCTGGCGTCTCTATCTGCTGCGGCACAGAACGAGAAAGGAGCTGTTATTGTTGAACGACAGGCAGCTGGCGGACATCGGCCTGACGCAGGTGGAAGCCCGGCGTGAAGGCTATAAACCGTTCTGGAGAGAATAAGGAAAGCGAATGCTGAAACTATTGGGCAAGGCTTCATCGATCAACGTGCGCAAGGTGCTGTGGACCTGCCAGGAGCTGGGGCTGCCGCTGGTGCGGGAGGACTGGGGCAGCGGCTTTCGCTCCACGCAGGAGCCGGCGTTTCTGGCGCTGAACCCGAACGGCCTGGTGCCGGTGCTGATCGACGGCGAGCGGGCGCTGTGGGAGTCGAACACCATCTGCCGCTATCTGGCGGGGCGGGAAGGGCGCCGCGATCTGCTGCCGCAGGAACCCGGCGCGCGTGCGGCGGTGGAGATGTGGATGGACTGGCAGGCCACCGATCTGAACGGCGCCTGGCGCTATGTGTTCATGTCGCGGGTGCGTGGGCATGCGGATTATCAGGATGCCGCCAGCCTGGCCGCCGCCGAGCGTGAGTGGAACCGGCTGATGGGGTTGCTGGACAAGCATTTGGCGCAGCACGGCCCTTATGCCGCCGGCGCCGCCTTCACGTTGGCGGACGTGGTGCTGGGGCTGTCGCTGAATCGCTGGCTGATGACGCCGTTCGAGCGGCCGAATTATGCGGCGCTGGCGGCCTATCAGCAGCGCCTGCTGCAACGCCCCGGCTACGTGCAGCACGGCGCTAACGGTTTACCGTGATATGAAATAAACGGTTCATTTTATCTCACCGGATACGGCAAGCCGTGTCTGGGCTTTCTGCGTTGCATCCTCCCGTCAACGTTTCATGAACGGCATCACGAATATGAATTTTATTTTCCCGTGCGCTTGTTATTGAAATTTACATTCCATATAAACCCGTTATCAGACGGCGCGTTTCATTGAGCGGCGCCTGGTTCTACGCAGGATTTCGATCACGGGAGAAAATGATGAAACAGGTACGCGTTGGGTTAATCGGCACCGGTTATATCGGGCGTTGTCACGCTATTGCCTATGCGCAGGCCCCCACGGTCTTTCCTCTGAAAGGGGAGCTGGTGCTGGAGATGTTGGCGGAAGTGACGCCCGAGCTGGCGGCGCAGCGCGCCACCGAGTTCGGTTTCGCGCGTTCGACCGGCGATTGGCGGCAGCTGGTGGCCGATCCGGCGATCGACGTGGTGGACATCTGCGCGCCCAACTTCTTGCACAAAGAGATGGCGTTGGAGGCGATTCGCCACGGCAAGCACGTGTATTCGGAAAAGCCGCTGGCGCTGGGCGCCGCCGACGCGGCGGAGATGGTGCAGGCCGCCCGCGCCAAGGGCGTGAAAACGCTGGTCGGTTTCAACTACATGAAGAACCCGACCAGCCAGCTGGCGCGCGAGATCATCGCCAACGGCGAAATCGGTGAGGTGGTGCATTTTTACGGCACCCACAATGAGGATTATCTGGCCGACCCGCGCACGCCGATTGACTGGCACTGCCGCCGCGCCAGCGCCGGGCTGGGTGCGCTGGGAGATCTGGCGGCGCATATCGTCAATATGGCCCACTACCTGGTGGGCGATATCGTGGCGGTCTCCGGCGATATGCAGACCGTGATCAAACAGCGCCCGGATCCGCAAGACCCGGCGCGCCTGCTGCCGGTGGAAAACGAAGATCAGGCCAGCGCGCTGCTGCGTTTCGCCGGCGGGGCGATGGGCACTCTCGAAACCTCGCGCATCGCCTGCGGGCGTAAGATGGGGCTGACCTATGTGGTCACCGGCACTAAAGGCACGCTGAGCTATACCCAGGAACGGATGGCGGAGCTGAAGCTGTATCGGCACGATGAGCCGGCGGAGCGGCAGGGGTTCAAAACGCTGTTGGTAGGGCCGAAACACCCGGACTACGCGGCGTTCTGCATCAGCGCCGGGCACGGCATCGGCTTTAACGATCAGAAGACGGTGGAGATCCGCGATCTGGTCAACGGCATCGCCGCGGGCGATCGCATGTGGCCGGACTTTGAAGAAGGTTGGAAGGTGTCGTGCGTGCTGGATGCGATAGCCACCTCCGCCGAGCAGCGGCGCTGGCTGGAGATCAACCGCGATTGAAAATGAAATGGCGCTCTCTCGTGGACAGCGCCATTAGGTTGCTATGTTACTAACTTAACATCTTATTAAGCTAGTTGCATAATAAGTTACTGACCTGGCAACTTAGAACGAGAAGCACGAACAGCCGAACGCGCCCCAGAAGGCATTCTCGTCCGACACCGGGATGCTGGAGCGGCGCGCAATGTCATGCTGATGCGCGTGTACGCCACACGGGCCACAGCATTGGTGCGCCTGGCTCAGCACGCCGACTTTGGCCGCCGCCGACGGCGGCGCGGAGCGGTAGTGGCCCGGCACCTGGGTGACCGGCGACCACTCCGGCAGCACCGGCAGCGGCGGCGGCGCCAGCGGCGAGAAGCTGCCGGCGGCGTAGACCACCTTGCCGTCCACCACCGTCATTACCGACTCGATGCCTTTGATCTGCTCTTCCGGCACGCTGAAATAGTCCTGCGACAGCACCGCCACATCCGCCAGCTGGCCGACCTTGATCTGGCCTTTCTTGCCTTGTTCGGTGGAGAACCAGGCGCTGCCTTGCGTCCATAGCATCAGCGCCGTTTCGCGATCCAGCCGGGCGCTGTCGTCGTACATCGCCATGCCGCCGACGGTGCGGCCGGAAACCAGCCAGTACAGCGCCGTCCACGGGTTGTAGCTGGCGACGCGGGTGGCGTCGGTGCCCAGTCCGACCGGCAGCTCAGCCGCCAGCATTTTCGCTACCGGCGGCGTATGTTTGGTGGCTTCGATGCCGTAGCGGTCGGCGAAATATTCGCCCTGGAACGCCATGCGGTGCTGCACCGCAATGCCGCCGCCCAATGCCTTGACCCGCTCGATATTGCGCTCGGTAATGGTTTCGGCGTGGTCGAACAGCCAGTGCAGCCCGTTGAACGGAATGTCGCGGTTCACCTTCTCGAACACGTCCAGCATGCGGCTGATGGATTCGTCATAGGTAGCGTGCAGGCGGAACGGCCAGCGGTGCTCGACCAAATGGCGCACCACCCGCTCCAGCTCGTCTTCGGTACCCGGCGGCAGATCCGGGCGCGGCTGCAGGAAGTCTTCGAAGTCGGCGGCGGAAAACACCAGCATCTCGCCGGCGCCGTTGTGGCGATAGAAGTCGGTGCCCTGACCCGGCTTGAGCATGTCGGTCCACAGCTCGAAGTCTTCCAGCTCCTGCTTCGGCCGCTGGGTGAACAGGTTATAGGCGATGCGGATGGTCAGCTGCTTTTTCTCGTGCAGCTCGGCGATCACCTGATAATCCTCCGGATAGTTCTGGAAGCCGCCGCCGGCGTCGATGGCGCTGGTGAGGCCCAGACGGTTCAGCTCGCGCATAAACTGGCGGGTGGAATTAACCTGCTGTTCCAGCGGCAGCTTCGGCCCTTTCGCCAGCGTGGCGTACAGGATCATGGCGTTGGGCTTGGCGATCAGCATGCCGGTCGGGTTGCCGTTGGCGTCGCGCTGGATCTCGCCACCCGGCGGGTTCGGCGTGTCTTTGGTGTAGCCGACCACCTTCAGCGCCGCGCGGTTGAGCAGCGCGCGATCGTAGAGGTGCAGAATGAACACCGGCGTGTCCGGCGCCGCCTGGTTGATTTCGTCCAGCGTCGGCATGCGGCGTTCGGCAAACTGGAACTCGGTCCAGCCGCCGACCACCCGCACCCACTGCGGGTTCGGCGTGCGCAGCGCCTGCTCTTTCAACATGCGCAGGGCGTCGGCCAGCGAAGGCACGCCTTCCCAGCGCAGCTCCAGGTTATAGTTCAGGCCGCCGCGGATCAGGTGCAGGTGCGAGTCGTTCAGGCCCGGAATGGCGGTGTGACCGTGCAGATCGATCACCTGGGTTTCCGGCCCGGCGTGCTGCATGACTTCGCTTTCGCTGCCGACCGCCAGAAACTTGCCGTCGCGGATGGCGACCGCCTGTGCGGTGGGATTTTGGCGATCGACGGTGTGAAACTTGCCGTTGGTGATGATCAATGAAGCGTGGTGGTTCATAACATTCTCCCGGCGAACCGCCTAGCGGCGGGTCAGCCATTGATGAAAAACGCGAGTCACGATAGGCATCCACAGGTACACCACCAGGGCGACCACGGTGGCGTCATTGAGAAAATGGCCGAGCAGCGTGCCGTCCAGCTGCGGCAGCACCAACCCCCAAAACCAGGGCACCAGATTGGT
Source organism: Serratia sp. HMSC15F11 (assembly GCF_001808215.1). NCBI lineage: Bacteria > Pseudomonadati > Pseudomonadota > Gammaproteobacteria > Enterobacterales > Yersiniaceae > Serratia > Serratia sp. HMSC15F11. Next base: position 2,648 of record NZ_KV792491.1, on the reverse strand, counting down.
GGAAGGGAAGATCACCAGCAGGGTGATGATGAACTGCTTCCACTGGGGCGGCTGGCGCACGCCGGGGTTGGGCGGGGTAAACCAGAACTCCGCGCCGGGGCGGATCTCGATATGGTCGCTCTCCAGCAGCAGCGGGGTGACTTCTTCGATGTATTGCTTGCGCAGCGGCGAGTGGATCCAGCGGTACAGGTTGTCGAGGTTGTCGAAGCGGACCAACACCGTATAGGCCTGTTCGTCGCCGGAAGGGCGGATGACGTTGACGCCCAAATGGCCGGTGAAGCCCGCGGCGTCGGGCATGATGCGGTTCAGCCAGGCCTCATAGGCCTGCTCGTTCCCCGGCGCCAAACGGTGGGTGATCACCAGCGTGACATGCTGCGGATGGGCCATAAAACCGACTCCTGAAAATACCCCGGCGCAGGGCCGGGGCAAGGGGATTATTTCACCGTGCGAGCCGGTGCGTGGTGCACCATGGTGTAAGCGTAGTCGACGCCCATGCCGTACGCGCCGCTGTGTTCGCGCACCAGCGCCATCACCGCGTCGTAGGTATCTTTGCGCGCCCAGTCGCGCTGGTACTCCAGCAGCACCTGCTGCCAGGTCACCGGCACGGCGCCGGCCTGCACCATGCGGTCGATTGAACGCTCGTGCGCATCGACGGAGGTGCCGCCGGAGGTGTCGGTCACCACATACACTTCATAGCCGGCTTCCAGCGCCATCAGCGCCGGGAAGGTTAGACACACTTCGGTCCACAGCGCGGAGATCACCAGCTTTTTGCGGCCGGTGGCTTCCACGGCTTTAACGAAGGCCGCGTCTTCCCAGGAGTTCATCGAGGTGCGTTCAATCGGGGTGATTTCAGGGTGTACCGCCAGCAGTTCCGGCCAGATATAGCCGCTGAAGCTTTCGGTTTCTACCGAGGTGAAAAGGGTTGGCACGTTGAAAATCTTGCCCGCCTTCGCCAAACCAACAACGTTGTTTTTCAGTTGCTGACGATCAATATTAGCCACGCCGAAGGCCATTTGCGGTTGATGGTCGATAAAAATCAGTGCGGAGTTGTCTTTATCAAGCAGTTGAAACTTGGACATAATTTACCTTCCCAGTGATATTTCGGTTGAACATCTGATGAGTGTAACGCCGATAAAACGCATGGTAGGCAGAGGGCGATTTCAAAGATACCGCAGAATTTTTGCCGACTTGTTGAGTTTTTTTATACACGGGAGAAAGCATGAGATTAAACCTGGAAGCGCTGCTGATTTTGGACGCGCTGGACCGGCACGGATCTTTCGCCGCCGCAGCCGCCGCACTGTTTAAAACCCCTTCGGCACTCAGCTATATGGTGCAAAAGCTGGAGAACGATCTCGACATCACCCTGCTGGACCGCTCCGGCCACCGGGCGAAGTTCACCGATACCGGCAAGCTGATGCTGGAAAAAGGCCGGGTGCTGCTGCGGGCGGCGCAGGATCTGGAGCAGCAGGCGCGCTACGTGGAGAACGGCTGGGAAAGCGAGATCACGCTCGGGATCGACGCCTCCTTCCCGTTCGCCCGCCTGTTGCCACTGATCGACGAGTTCTATCGGCAACATCATCATACCCGGCTGCGCTTCAGCCACGAGGTGCTGGCCGGCTCCTGGGAATCGCTGGTTTATGGCTGCGCCGACATTATTATCGGCGCCATCTGCGAGCCGCCGTCGCGGGTGGGCTATGCGTTCAGCCGGCTGGGGCAGCTGGATTACGTGTTCGCCGTCGCGCCGCAGCATCCGTTGGCGGCGCTGCCGGAACCGTTGCCGAAGGACGAAATCCGTCAGCACCGGGCGGTGGTGGTGCGCGATACCTCGCGGGTCAACGCGCCGCAGAGCCTGAACCTGCTCGAAGAGCAGGATACGCTGACGGTCTTCGGCTTCGACGCCAAGCTGCAGGCGCAGTTGGCCGGGTTGGGCTGCGGCTATCTGCCGCGTTCTCTGGCGGAACCTTACCTTAACAGCGGCGAACTGGTGGCGAAACGCGTTGAATCTGAGCGCTGCAGCGACGTTGCCTATTTCGGCTGGCGGGAAAGCGCCAGCGGTCTGGCGGCCAAGTGGTGGCGCGAGCGGCTGCAGCGTTACGCGGATGACGGCGAGGCTTACCCGGCGGCGCAGTGAGGGCCGCGCGATAAGGATAAATCCCCCCAATAAGGACATAGGGAATGAAAAAGACACTAAGCTTGTTGGCGCTGTTGCTGCTGAGCGGCTGCGGCGCCGGGCGTCAGGCCGGCATCCCGTTGCCGGAGCCGCAGGCCGAGGCGCAGGCCACGGCGCCGCTCAGCTATCCGGTGCGGGTGCATAACGCGGTGAGCCGCGAGCTGCGTTTGCCCGAGCATGCGCGCGGCCAACGCTGCACCATCAGCATTCGGCTGCGGCCGGACGGCAAGCTGGCGAGCAGCAAGATCGTAAGAGGCGACGCGCCCCTGTGCGCAGCGGCGAGCGCGGCGGTGCAGCACGCGCAGTTTCCGCCGATGGCCACCGCCACCGAGTACGCGCTGTTCAACGCCGTGGTGCTCGATTTCGTTCCCTGAAGGGAGGTAACGGACGGGCCGCCTGCGCGATTAATGCTTGTCAGTTAGCGTTTTTTTTGAAGTACTCGTGACGTTTTCGGTCGATAAATGAGAGGTGCATCATG
>NZ_KV792490.1:0-930 GCF_001808215.1 Serratia sp. HMSC15F11 | reverse complement strand
CTCAGCAAAAGTTCGATTTATTCAACAAAGCCTCAATGACGCTATAACGCGTCTCCCCGGCGGGAGACAAAACAAATACGCCTTCATACTGGTAATTCGTGTAAAGCGATTCACCAAGGTTCTGGCTGTCCCATGCCCATTTAACATTCACCTGCTTGTGCAAATTATTATACGCTTCGCCCCAGTCGGCATTATCCATTAAATTTGTGCGTATCTTTTCCTGCCGGTTAGTGAGGGCTTTTTGCAAAAGTAAACTGCTGCGCGCGTCTGCTTTATTATTAAGATTATCCGCGATATATAAAAGATTCACTATTGCCGCCAGAAAGAGACTGCTCAGCAACGCCGCGGTAATAATAAAATTTTTCTTTACTATGCCACTGGTTTCTCCTGAAAAACTACTTACTTTGTTGAAGCGCTGCCAGTTCATTTTCCCCATCTCTTAACGGGTGAGAGTCCATTGGCCTGAAATAGGCACAGCCCGCAGAGGCAGTATCGGCAGAAACGGATTTTTATTTAGTGCCAGCTTTCTGTTTTGCTAAGGAAGGTGCGAATAAGGGCACTGTTGCAAAGTTAGCGATGAGGCAGCCTTTTGTCGGTGATGCTGCCAACTTACTGATTTAGTGTATGATGGTGTTTTTGAGGTGCTCCAGTGGCTTCTGTTTCTATCAGCTGTCCCTCCTGTTCAGCTACTGACGGGGTGGTGCGTAACGGCAAAAGCACTGCCGGACATCAGCGCTATCTCTGCTCTCACTGCCGTAAAACATGGCAACTGCAGTTCACTTACACCGCTTCTCAACCCGGTACGCACCAGAAAATCATTGATATGGCCATGAATGGCGTTGGATGCCGGGCAACCGCCCGTATTATGGGCGTTGGCCTCAACACGATTTTCCGCCATTTAAAAAACTCAGGCCGCAGTCGGTAACCTCG